>JAHEAS010000337.1 GCA_024642645.1 Saprospirales bacterium
AAAATATTCTGAAATATGAAATTCACAAAATTAATCTTCATAAGTGTCCTCTTCCTCGCCATCGGTGGCTGCGAGATTGATGACAACCCCAACCCGAACGGGTCGAGTATCGGAGGCTTCAACTTGAATGCTTCAAAGAGTGAGCTTCAAACCTTGGTGACAGGGGTTGAAGACTTGGTTCGTCAGGATTTCGGGTTTTACTACGACGTCACCGCCATCATTGGCCGTGAGTATTACTTTTTCACCGGTTCTGACCCTCGCTATACTGGTGAGGTGCTCGGCAAAGGCGATTCACAGTTGGACAATGCTGGTTTTTACGGTACTCGCCCCTACCTGGGCCGATTCCGTACCATTAAGAATGCCAATGTGCTAATCGATGCTGTGGCCAATTCTGAACAAATTACTGCCGAAGAAGCCAACGGATATTTGGGATTTGCAAAAACGATGCAGGCGCACGAGTACCTGCTCGCTTTGAACCTACAATATCAAAATGGCATCCGCATTGACGTTGCTGACCCCGACAACCTTGGGCCATTCGTGGATTATGATGCGGCATTGACTGCCATCCGTGGTCTGCTCGATGAAGCTGCCAATCATTTGAATGGTGCAGGTTCGTCATTTTCCTTTAAGCTCTCCGCAGCAATGGCTGGCTTCGATACACCAGAAAACTTCCTGAAGTTCAACAAAGCAATCGGAGCAAGGGTGGCGTTGTATCAAGGAGACAAGGCGGAAGCTAACAAGCGCCTCTCTGATTCTTTCATGGATATGAATGGCAATCTCAGCGCAGGACCTGCACGTTACTACTCGACTTCCGGTGGCGATTTTGCCAACAACCTCTTCCGCCCCTTGGACCAAGCTGATGCCATTATCGTCCATCCTTCCACGGTGGCCGACCTGACGCCCGGCGATGCCCGTGCTTCCAAAATGGTAGAGCGCCCAAGTGGCCCACTCAGCCTTGATGGACTTACCGGTTCACATGATGTTTGGGTATTCAAATCCTTGGAAGATTATGTCCCTTACATTCGGAACGAAGAGTTGATACTCATTTTTGCGGAAGCCAATGTTGGTTCGAACAGTGCCGCTGCTGTGAACGCTATCAACAAGGTAAGGACTGATAACGGCATCGGTGATTACACTGGTGGCACTTCTGATGCTGACCTGATGAATGAAATCATGTACCAGCGCCGGTACTCACTCTTTGGCGAAGGCCATCGTTGGGTAGACATGCGCCGTTGGGGCCGTTTGAACGAACTGCCAATCGACCGTCCAGATGACGACGTTTGGGTACAGCTTCCACGACCAGTTTCTGAGTAATATTAGCTCATATTTTTATTAAAAAAGGCTGCACCTAAGCGTTTGGGTGCAGCCTTTTCTGTTTTGCAAAACACTGGGAAATTATCGCCAATTGCACGGGACTATACTTGGGCACTAAACCTAAAGTGCCGTCAGTATCGTACCACCTTCTCCTCGAACACCCGCTGCCCCTCCCTGCCTCCTATGCCAGCTACCACATACATGCCGGGAGTCAAGTCCATGATGTCCAGCAATGCCCTGTTGTTGTTGAATATCAGGCTAGTGGATTTCACAAGTCGTCCGTCCATGGCATAAATGTTCACGGGCAACTTACCGTCCCAAACATATTCCACTTGCACCAGGCAATTGGCGGGGTTTGGGTAGAAATTGAGGCCGCCCACAAAGCTGGACGTCGTATCGGTTTTTGTAAAAAATTGCTCCGCAAACGCAACAGCCTCTGGTCCGATTTTCATCCCAATCAAGCGCCCCGGAATATCGTCCATGGGTGGGTGGATACCACCCCAGATGCGGCTGAGGCTGCACTGGTCGGAGGCATCCCGGTAGGTGGCCCACTGGAGCGTCAGGCTCTCGCTCGGGCCGTCCTCAAAGACGAGGAATTCGTTTCTGGGACAGCTAAATGTGCCCATCCCGCCAGGAAAATAAGGGTCGCCAGTGACGGCTGTTAGTACCTCCGCACCCGCACGACTGTAGGTGCTGTGGCCGGAGATAAAACCCCCAAACGGCGGCGACACAAACGTGGGCCGCTGGTAGGACCACCAGAATTTTGCCCGAATCCAACCCACGCCCGCATCGTCGTAGACAGGGTTCGAGATGTAGTTCGGTCCAAGCCACGCCCGCATTTTAACCTCACCAATGTACTGGCCCGATTGGCCTGCAAGTGAGTCGCCAGCCGTAATCATTTCGATGAAACCAGGTATCAGCGGTAGTCCGCCGGGGTGGTAGTTTGGCAGGTTGGGGTCGGTGCTCTGGCCCAACTCGGCCATGCCCCGCAGGGCTGTAATCGGCCGGCTGCTGTCGTACCAGCCCTTAATGCCCCAGGCTGTGATGGCGCAGTCGTGCATGGCACCACCGAGAGCTAGGTACGATTTCACGTCCCACTCCAGCAGGTCGAGCACGGGGCCCTCCCCGCGCCATTTTCTTTGCAAGGGTTGGTCGTTCACGTAGTTCCAAATCTCGAACCAGTGGCCGGGCGGGGTGGCGCTGGTCGGACCGTCGGCCCAAAACTCGGCCAGTACGCGGGCATAGTCGCCACGAGGCACGATTTGCGGCGCATACGGAAGCCCTGTTTTCGGGTTCAGTGGATGGCCGGGGCTGCTATCGCCACCGTTTTCGAGGTCGTAAAAACCTTGGTAACCGGCAAAGTCGGTGGGGTAATTCTGGATATTGCCGATGCTGGCAGGCGAAATGTCCCACAGTACGCCATCGGTGGGGTCGAGGTGGGAAGACCAAACGGCTACCAGTTCGTGGTTCCATTTGTACTCATCCGATGTTGGACTTTGTGTGGCGGTGTCCAGTTGGGCAGGTGCGCCGGGGTCATAGTAAACGATATAGTCGTGGCCGTCCCGGTTGTAAACCTTGGCGTCACTGGGTTTTAGTGAAAAGGGTTGCACATTGCCCCACTCAGGGCTGAGGAAAAACTGGGTACTGCCAGCAATGGGGTTTCCGCTTTGGTCAATGATTTGTTCAATCTGCAACGGCTGCCAGCGGTTCAGGTCGAGCACGTTGGGGTTGCCGGGCAGCGCCACTGTCAAGGCCGGGTTCACGGGTTCGTAATATTCGTTTAAGTAGCCGCCAGCCTCGTTCGAGCCATCTTGCAGGCCGTATTCGATGAGGTTTTGGGCGATGTAGTTGCCCATTGCGGCAGGGCCGCACGCATAATTGGTGGATGTATAGTTGGGGTCGTAGCCGAGCGAAATCATGAAATTGTCAATGTCCTCGAAGAGCAGGTCGGCACGGGGCGATTTTTTGAATCGGTGTTTCAATAACCTGAAAACGGCATAGCTGATAGCCGTTTCCTGTGCTGCCTTCACATTGCTGACCTGTGGCACGGCCGCCAGCGAACTATTGAAACCGTGTACCTTTTTGCCCAGCAGGTACGTGTCGGCAGTGCCGCTGTACACCGCCCAAGCATCGTACATGGCCACGCTAGTGTGGAAAAGGTTTCGAGCGTGAACCGTCGGGCGGGCGAAGTCGCCAGAGATGGCCTCCAGTACCTTTTCGTTCCACTGCCGGGCAATGGAGTATTGTGCATGGGCAACAACGGAAAAAAGAAGCAGGAGCGGAAAAAGGAGTAAAGCAGTTTTTTTCATTCTATAATGGATTGCTGATTGTTAGATGGTTGAGCGTTTCTATTCAATAGTCTTGAACCTTGTGTAAAGGTACATGCGGCGTGTCGCTCCATGGTTGATCGCTTCGCTTAAATATTCGTTAGAATTGGCGGAAAATAGACTTTTCAACTGGGCCAAGTACCGTAGAACAGCCTGAAAGTTGACAATTATCACCCTTTTGGACTAGCGAACGATACCCAAGTAGTGCATACGTATTGGCAACTTGCAGCTAGGCTTTTAACCCCAAAAATATTACGATGACGGGTTGACGCTGACTCAAGGCCAACCACTACCACGCTAACACAAAGCCATGACCGACCTAAAAAAAATTCGCAACTACCTTTTCTTCTTTGTCATTACTTGGACATTGCTTTTCTTCTTTTTTATTGAGCTATTGGCAAGGGTCAGAATGGACGAGTTCATCTACTTGTTTGTCTCGAAGCGGTTTTATTATGCCCTTGCCAGCGGCATTTTTATGGGTGTGATTTTCTACTTGCTGGCCGTGCGTGCGAAAAGAAAGCAGGAGCGAGAGCGGCGCTGAGGGGTGTTTCTCATTGCTTTGGGCTGGGAAATTCCAGCGCAGCTCAGAATGCTTTTTGACAAATCTATCATTTCAGGCCTAACCCAGCTGCCATAAAAAATGCTGCTCATCAACCATTCCCAACACAATGACATGCAGGCTTTTCCCAAAAATTGCCATCGTTAGACATAATCGGTAACTATCTCCCGCCCATGTTGGATTGCATTTTGCAGTAGCTACCCGGCGTAAAGGCTTCCCAGAATAAGCTACGCTCGCAGGTTTCGAGATTGCGAGTATTGGTGCGGGCGAGGCCATCATTGCAGGCTTTCAATTTTCAACAAAAAAACAACTTCGATGAAGGTATTCTATTTTACCATTCTTTTGGCCTTTGGGCTGCTATTTCCCTCCGCCTCTTTTTCTCAAAATCATCGGGAGCACTCGTTGGAAACCATACAGGATTTGATTAATCCCGATCATCACCCGGTTGAGTCAAGGGGTTTTGGTGATACTCTGCTTGCGTCCAGGCAGGATGTGTGGAGCAGCAATACCTGGAACAGCACAGACTCATCCGAGTATTTTTATGGCGTGGATGGCCTTTTGGCTGAAGTGCTTAGAAAGCGGCCCGTCAGCGGGGAGTGGATTGTTTATGAGAGGGTGGTGTTGGAATATGATGCGGACTATCGGCCCAAATTGGCTCGGAGACAAACTTGGGATGGTGCAAACTGGTT
>JAHEAS010000338.1:0-1482 GCA_024642645.1 Saprospirales bacterium
TCCTCATCACACTTTTAGACTTGATGGCCCAGAGTTCTTGGAACGTTTCGTCCAAATCATCGTAAGATGGTTGTTCGGAAACACATTCGATGTCCAAAAAAAGGATGTTGGCGATGTCAATGGATTCTAGCATTTCTTGATTTTTAAGAATGGCGAAGGTAAGTATTTGAGTGTAATCCGTTGAGCATTAATGCATTGCAAATTATTCTAACTTTGCTGTAATTTAATGGTGAAATAGAAGTGCAATTTTCCTTACACTGAACAATTGACTATCTTAACACCTTGATTATCAATAAATTGACACGATTATTCATCTAAAACACTATTAATCATAAATCTAAAACATGGCAACTAACAATTCATCTCAGCAGCGGCTTTTGATTATCGCTGGCATTATTATCGCCACATTATTGGTAACTAATGGCGTCTTGCTTTGCAACAAGTATAAACAGGACACATTGGTTGACACGCAAACTACCAAATTGGCGGAAGCCGACAATCTTAAAATAGAACTGGAAAAACAATACCAAGAAGCGCTTTCAGAACTGGAAGAAATGCGTGGGAGCAACGAAGAGTTAAACGCCATTATTGACCAGCAAAAAGAAGAGCTAAAAACACAAAAAAACAAGATTGATGGTTTGCTAAAGGACGGCAAGGAAATAGGTAGGGCACGGGCAGAAATGAACAATATGCGCAGCCAGGTTGCTGGTTATGTTGCTGAAATTGACCGGATGAGGGGTGAAATTGAAAACCTCAAGGGCGAACGTGACCAACTTTCAGAAAGAACCCGCAATCTCAGTGAAAACCTTGACAGTGCCAATGTCCGTACCAGCTTGTTGGAAGGTGAAAAATCGGCGCTTTCAGCTGAAAAGCAGCAGCTTTCAGACGAAAAGTCCAAGCTCACAGAGAAGGTGAATTTGGCCTCCGTCATTAAAATTGACAAGGTAGATGTTACGCCACTCAAGGAGCGTAACAGCGGCAAAACTGTCAAGAAAAAATACGCCAAAAACGTGGACCAACTCAAGATTTGCATCCACACAACCGAGAATAAAATCACAAGGCCTGGTGTTGAGACGTTTTACATCAGGATTTTGAACCCAGTCGGTGAGACAATGGCCATTGACGAGCTAGGCGCTGGTACATTTTTCAGCAAAGAAAATGGTGAAGAACTGCGCTATACCTACAGCAAAGAATACGACTACAACCAAGATGCCACTGATATTTGTTTCAACTGGAACCCCAATGTTGGGGCATTTATGAAGGGCAAATACACGGTGGAAGTTTATAACAAAGGCCATCTCGCAGGTACTGGCAAATTTGACTTGAAGTAACCAGCATATTAAGTCAGGCCACAACAGTTTCAAGTTTCAGGGGTTTCAGCGTCGTTCTTTCGACAAAGAAAACCTAAAACTTGAAACTGCTAGAAAATATGAAAAAAGATTTTGAGAATCCAATTGATGCCGATAAAGTAACCACGTCACC
>JAHEAS010000338.1:1512-4888 GCA_024642645.1 Saprospirales bacterium
TGACAGGGGAAAAGTAACTGGCTTGGCTGTTTCTGCAATGTACGAGCAAACCGACATGCAGCTTGCTCAGATTCGCAAACAGGTGGAATTGCTAGCTACACAAGCCCTAGAAATACAACGACGAGTAGATATTTCGGTACGTATTTACAAAGTGGGCATGAGTTTTAAGCCACTGATTGGGCATGTTTACCACCTCTATGCTCGACCAGATGAAAGCGAATTTCTATCCATGGTAGCACCGGAAGAATGGGGACGCTGCAGCAAGGTTAGCTTCCAAGCCTCTGTGAAATTACTGGCCGACCATACTTGGGAAATTCTTAAATCTTGAAAATAGCTTCCACATGTTAAACTTCCTCTTACCGCTTGTTTTTTTGTTCCAAACACAAATCGCCGTCGAACCAACCTTTGAATGGGTGACACCAACCACACATGATTTTGGCGACCTGGAACTGAGTGTGCCAGCTCCACATGAGTTTAAGTTCAAAAATACCGGAGATGCTCCGTTGATTATTGACAATGTGCGCTCCATTTGTGGCTGCACAGCCACAGAGTGGACCGAAACGCCTGTTTTGCCTAATGAGATAGGGTTTATTAAAGTAGTCTTTGATGCCAGGAAGGCGGGGTATTTTTACAAAAAAGTCACCGTTTATTTCAACAGCCAAAAAAAAGGGGAAAAACTTTATGTGGAAGGCTTTGTCGAATGAAGTGTTGAATTAGTCTGTTCTTTCAGCTTGTAGCTTGTATTTTAATTTATCTTTGCCCACCTTAAAAACGCCCATGCAGGGCTATATTTTCACTTTTCATTTTCCTTTTTTCCTTATATCTTATGGAAATTCTGATTTTTCTGATTGTTACCTACATCCTGTTCAGCATAACAATGATGAAGCTGTTTGAAAAAGCAGGTGTGGATGGCAAAAAAGCTTTGATTCCCGGCGTCAATTTCGTAGAAATGTGCAAGCTAGTCGGACGTAAGCCCAGCCATGCAGCTTGGCTTTTATTCCCAATTGTCAACATTTTCATTTTTGTTGGGCTGTGTGTGGACATGGTTCGTTCCTTCGGAAAATACAAGTTTGGCCATACTGCGTTGGCCGTGATTTTTGCGCCAGCTATTTTCTATTCCATCGGTAAAAACAACAATGATAAGTACCTCGGTCCCAACCTTGTTGCGGAGCAAGAATACAAAAACAAAATACTGGAGGCTCAAAAAACGAACAATACCAGGGAGTTTCAAAAACTGAATCGGCAAAACCCATATGCAAAAACACCTGCACGTGAGTGGACAGAGGCTATCGTTTTTGCAGTTTTTGCAGCCTCTTTTATCCGTATGTTCCTCATCGAAGCTTATGTGATTCCTACCTCTTCGATGGAAGGTTCTCTGAAAGTTGGCGACTTTCTTTTCGTAAGCAAAGCCCATTACGGCATACGCACCCCGAAAACAGTGCTGATGTTCCCATTGCTGCACAATCGCTTGCCCTTCTTTGATTGTGAAAGCTATATTTCAAAACCAAACCTTCCGTTTTACCGACTTCCAGCAATCAGTAAAGTCAAGCGATACGACCCGGTGGTTTTCAATTACCCGGAAGGAGACAGTGTTTACGTCTTCCCTGAGCGTACTTGGAGCGTCAATGACTACCGCCGTGGCAGTGGTGGCGACCCACAGCAAACCCAGCGTTTTTTGCAGATAAAAACTGGCAATGCCGATTTGGTTGTAAGGCCAATTGACAAAAGAGACCATTATATCAAGCGCTGTATCGGCTTGCCAGGAGACAGTTTGAAAGTAGTTGACCGACAGGTTTATCTCAATGGTACCGCCGCAGAGAATCCAAAGCACATGCAATTCCTGTACACAGTGATATCGCCCTCAGGCTCATTGAACAAGGAAAAATTGGATGAAATGGGTGTGAATACCCAGGAATCCTTTATGGACCAAGGTATCTATTGGCTTGACAATGAGCAAGTTGAAAAGATTAAAGCTATGGACCCAGCTGTGAAGATTGATTTTTATCCTTTTGAAAAATTGGGTGGGCATACCTATTTCCCACATGATAAAGTCAATTATGGCGCTTGGACCAACGACAACTACGGCCCAATTTACATCCCTAAAAAGGGTGCAACAGTTGACATAAATCCCCAAAGCATTGCATTTTATGAGCGGATAATTTCCAATTACGAAGGGAACAAATTGGAGAAAAAAGGTGGCAAATTTTTCATCAATGGACAAGAAGCCACCAGTTACACCTTCAAAATGGACTACTATTGGATGATGGGTGACAATCGCCATAACTCTGAAGATAGCAGGGTTTGGGGCTTTGTACCCGAAGACCATATTGTGGGCAAGCCGCTCTTCATCTGGTTTTCCACCAAAAACGGTAGCATTGCCAATGGCATCAATTGGAACAGGATATTCTCTGGCGCAAACAAAATGTAATTGAACGTCCAACTAAGTCCCAATAACATTTCGTTAGCAAACCAAGGCTCAAACCCCGCAACAACCTTGCGGGGTTTGCGTTTTTTTGGCGCAAATACTGCAACTATGTAATTTTGAAGATTAACCCCTCTTTTGACCACCCTCACAAAAATTTAAAAAATATGAAGCATTTCCTCACTTTCATCATCGCTTTTATTGCCGTACCGGCAATAATTTTTTCCCAAAAAGTTGGCTATCAAATTAAAGTAAAAATTGACGGCTTCCATGAGAAGGAAGCTTATCTCGGTTACTATTTTGGTGATAAGCAATATTTGAAAGATACTGCTTATGTAGAGGCAGATGGCAAATTTTACTTTGAGGGCAACGAAAAACTAACAGGTGGCATCTACCTCATTGTTCTGCCCCCCGATAACCAGTTCATCCAATTACTGGTGGATGATGACAATCAATGGTTTTCGTTGGAAACAAAACTATCCGACTTGTCCGGCAGCGTCAAAATCACTGGCTCGGAGGACAACAAGCAGTTTTATGACTACCTCAAATTTATCAGCGATCGGCGCCCAAAAGCTGAAGACTTCAAAAAGCAAATGGAAGAGGCCAAGGACGACGAAAAGAAAAAAGCCAAAATCGAAGAAAAAATCAAGGCGCTTGATGATGAAGTAATGGGCTATCAAAAAGACTTGGTTGCTAAATTTCCGAAATCAATGACCGCAATGGTCATCAGAGCGAATATGCAACTCGAACCACCGAAGTTCGAAGGAGAACAAAAGGAAAAAGAACTCAAAGCTTTTTATTGGATGCGAGAGCACTGGTTTGATAACCTTGACCTGGCTGACCAAAAAATGGTACGCACACCTTTCTTGTTCCCAAAAGTGGAGCATTTTATTAATAAAATGACCGTGCAGCACCCTGACTCTATTAACATCGCCGTTGATAAAGTACTTGAAA
>JAHEAS010000339.1 GCA_024642645.1 Saprospirales bacterium
AGCCGACCCATTGCTTGGCCCACCGCAGTAGCCCAAGTTGACGGTTACACCGCCCGGCAATTCGCTGCCATCGAGGCAGGTGGAGGCGGTCGGAATATTCACGTTGGTGGTTAAGTACACTGTATCCGTGGTAGTGGGGTCAAGAATGGCATTGATGTAAAGCGTGTCGGCACAACCATCCACAGGGTTTTGCACCACCAGGACAGAAACGCCGGGATTAGTTACTCCAACGGTGAAGCCCGTTGGCAAAAAGGTGATATTAGTATTTAAAATTGTTGGGTTGCCACTGGGGATATGGGTCACCTCCATGTCTCCATAGTTAGTATTTTGGTCGCCGCCATAAATTAAGCCGGTCGTAAGGTTAATCTGCCAGTTTCCATTGGGGTCAAATGCAAGCATGAGTGTCAGCAGCTCATTGGCATCATTGAAAAAACCGCTGTAAGTATTACTGTTCACGGACCAAGCATCCAGGTAATACGGCCCGCCGAAACCTGCGCCCGGTAAAAAGGTGTAGGAGTAAGCTGTCGTTGGTTCAAAGTCGCAAGCAAACGGGCTAACCAGCAGCGTACCGTTTAAGTAAAGTTCAAAGCCCAGTAAATCGGTGAGTGGAACTGGAACACAGTAGTTCGTTGGATTACCAGTGTAGTTGAGCGAAACGCTGTCGTTGCTGAATACATCGTCACAAATTACCACACCCTCCACGGTCACTTGCAAGTAGGTAGTATCACAAATAGACGTACTGTTGTTGAAGCAATGAACCACACAAATCAGGTCAGGTGAAACACCTGTATATCCTGGTGAAGGAGAAAGTATCAGGCAGTTTTGATTGATGTTTGTGGCAGCAACGGTAAGTGCATTACCTACGTCACAAAAACCAGCACTTGTTATGGTTCCAAGGTTGTTGAACACCGCAGGGTCTATGCAATAGTCGGTATTGCTGTTCCATGGGATGGTGACTTGGATGGTGTCGGTACAGCCGCTGTAAAAAAGGTTGGCAGTGCCAGCGGCCGAACAGTTACCGCTAGTTAATTTTACCAAAATTGGGAAATCGCCAGCACCAAGACCATTGAAAACATTGAAGGTTTGGAAACTAGCGCCACCATCAATACTGTAAGAAAGCGGCCCACTGGCGCTTGCTACGATAGAAATGGAACCGTCAGTCACACCACAGGCAGAAGGTTGCGTGGTATTGATGGCACTAATGACGGGAGGCACACCCGGCGCATCCAGCACAATTGGATTTGAGTTGTAGCTGACCGGACAGCCTCCACCCACGTATCGAACTTTCACTTGGTAATTGCCTTCGGCAAGGTTGTTAAATACGGATGCTAGCTGCCAAACATTTCCATTATCGATACTATATTCAAGCTGACCCGCCCCGGAAGCCACAACAATGATGGAGCCGTTCATCAAACCGCAGTCAGATGGGTTAGTCGCATTCACAAGGGATATTACAGGAGGGCCAGGTTCGGTCAGTGTAACTGTTTCGCCAGCAGTCAAGCAGGAGCCATCATCATTGCGCACGACAACTGCGTACGTGCTTGCTGGCAAATTAGAGAAGACATTGGAACCAAACCAGGTTTGACCACCATCGACGCTGAATTGCAAAGTACTCGGGCCAAAAGCTAGGATGGTAATATTGCCATTTTGGCTGCCACAGCTAAGTGGATTTACCTTTGAAACACCATAAATCGTTGGTCGATTGGGGCTTCTGAGTGTGACGTAGCCACCACTTTTGCTGCAAGTGCCATCGGTCCGTCGCACAAAAATGTGGTAAACGCCCTCATCGAGCCCAGCGAAAATATTGTTTGGCTGGTAGCTATTTCCTCCATTGATGCTAAATTCAAATTGGCCGCCGTTGTTGGGCACAATGACTGTTATCAGTCCATCCTGTGCGTTGCAGTTAGTCGGACTTGCGGTGAAAACATCTGCTATAATTGCCTCGTCGGGAGACCCTGTGAGCATGAACGAGCCCCCACCGATTACGCAAGTGCCGTTTTTGTTCCGAATTTTAATTTGGTAATTGCCGGAAGTGAGCGATTGAAAGAGGTTTTGCTGCTGCCATGTCTGCCCATTATCAATGCTGTACTCCAACGGACTGATGCCACCCGATGCAGAAATTACGATGGAGCCATTGGGTACATCGCAAGCCGTTGGGTCATTGGCCAGTACGTTGAGAATTTGCGGGGCTGGTGGAGCAACTAGGGGGTAAGTGCCGCCACTAATTTCACAAATACCATTTGAGCCTCGAACCTTGATGGTGTAGTTGCCTGCTGGCAATGCAGTGAAAATGCCGGTGTTCTGCCAAGCCGTCCCTCCATCAATGCTATACTCGTATGACCCCAGCCCGAACATTGAGATAGCGATAGAGCCGTTTGGCAGGTTGCAGTCCGTAGGGTCGTTTAGAATAATGTTCTGGATGACAGGTGGGGATAGCACTTTGACCACCACTTCGTCCATAGTGCCGTCATCTCCCGTAACGAAATAAGTTGTGGTAACGGTGGGCGAAGCAACTGGGTTGGGGCAGTTGGTACAACTCAAGCCAATGGCAGGTGCCCAAGTGTAGCTGTTTGCCCCAGTTGCTTGCAGTTGGGTGGAATCACCCAAACAAATTGAAACATCTTGCCCTGCGTTCACTGCCCAAGGCTTTAGCCAGTTGGGAGAATTGCCTCCCAAGAAGGAATCTGCCCTTACTGTTAATCCAGAAAGACAAAGCGCAGCGGTCAAGACTGCTGCATAAAATGAAATTGATTTTACAGACTTCATGTGTTTGTTCGGTGTTTGCTCAAAGTGTTCAATGCTGTTTTCCATAATTGGAGGTTGATTACATTACTGCGATTGCGTGATGCTGAAATTGGGATTAATGTGATGCCTCCGGTTAAGATTAATTTTGAAAAGCTTTTTAAGCTTTTGTACTAAATTCAAAACTAGTTTGTGGTGAGTTTTCTCAAGACTTCCGAAAATAAAACTAAAAATTGCCAGCTGTCAAAAAAACAATATAGACTCATGAACTTCAAAGGCTTTCACTTAGAAGTTGCTAATTTGGGCTAACAATTTTTGAATGTAAGGTGTTCTTAAATGCCTTGTTACAAGGCCGAAATTGGATGAGCAAGACAGACGAGTTACGTCACAACGTGTGTAGGAAAGGACAGTGGGTGGCAAATATATTGTCTTTACAGTTATTTTTACACTTTGTTATTGTTTTGTTTTCTAAAAACTAGCTTCCCCAGATTTCGGTTTTTGAATTTCCTGGCAATTATAATAATATTATTGCACTTAAAAAGAGCTCATTATCTATTATTTATCAAAAAATAATGAAGAATTTAGTTGAAATAGCACTAGTTGACACGCACACGCATCTCTACCTTAAGGAATTTGACGCCGACCGGACAGATATGATGAATCGAGCCTTGGAAGCAGGTGTTGTCAAGTTTTTTCTTCCCAACGTTGACAGCAGGGTAATCGACGAAATGCTTTCACTTGAGTCAGCTTTCCCAGGCCAAGTTCATGCAATGATGGGATTGCATCCTTGTTCTGTTAAAGATGATTACCAGCAAGAACTCGAAATTGTAAAAAATTGGCTGGAAAAACGGCCTTTCTGCGCTATTGGAGAGATAGGGATAGACCTTTTTTGGGATAAAACGACACTCGATATTCAAATTGATGCTTTCAGAAAACAAATTGCATTGGCCAAAGCGCATGACCTGCCCATTATCATCCACTCCAGAGATTCCACCGAATTAATTTTGGATATTTTGAAAGATGAACGTGATGAGCGCCTTCGGGGCATTTTACATTGTTTTACAGGCACTATCGAACAAGCAGCGTCGGCTTTCTCCATGGGTTTTTACCTAGGCATAGGCGGGGTGGTAACCTTCAAAAATGCTGGATTAGATAAAGTTGTGAGCGAATTACCATTGGATTGGCTTGTTTTGGAGACAGATTCACCCTACCTCGCCCCAATGCCTTACCGTGGCAAACGCAATGAAAGTGCTTATGTCAGGATAGTTGCAGAAAAAGTTGCAGCATTAAAATCACTTGATTTAAAAGCGGTTGCAAACGCTACAACAAACAATTCTAAAAATATTTTTGATAAAATATCTTGGGCTTACACAACTCTTTCTTAAACTTGCCCCATCTTTTCTACTATTGATGAAAACTTGTATAGCCTTATCCAGTCCCAAATTATAATTTGAAGAACCGTCCGCTTTTAAAAATTTTTGAATTGTTATTTCTTTTTACAATTTTTGCGGCGTCTTAGAAACAGCAGGACATTATCCTGTAAAAAGAAAACACACGGAGAGATGGCCGAGTGGTCGAAGGCGCACGCCTGGAAAGTGTGTATACTCCAAAAGGGTATCTAGGGTTCGAATCCCTATCTCTCCGCTGATTTTTTATTCTGGAGGGAACAAAACATCGGAATTCAGGATCAAATTTCTGGGAATTATCCCACAATTTAATTTCAGGTAACGATTAACTAAATTTAAACGTAAAATCTTACGACTATGCGCAAATTATTAGCTCTTTTGCTCGTCTTCGGCTTGGTGACATTCGCTACTAACTTCGTTAGCGCACAAAACCCTGCCGACACCAGTGCTCAGGCCACTGACACTGCAGCTCAGCAAACTATTACTACACCTGCTGTTGAAGAAACTTCAGCCGCACCTGTAGAGACCTCATCGGGCGTTCAAATGCTCAAAGAAAAATTCATTCAAGGTGGTTGGGGCTTCATGCTTCCCATTCTCTTTTGCTTGATTTTAGGTTTAGGACTTTGCATTGAGCGAGTCATTACCTTGAATCTCGCATCTGTTAACACAGAAAAACTGTTAACCAAGATCGACAACAATTTGAAGAATGGCGACGTGAATGGCGCTATGGAAGTTTGC
>JAHEAS010000340.1 GCA_024642645.1 Saprospirales bacterium
TTACCTTTGGTGTGCTTTACTGGCTGATGCCCCGCATCTTTGACACCAAACTTTATTCCGTAAAACTGGCGAACACGCACTTCTGGCTCGGCACCTTGGGTATCATTTTCTATGCAGTACCCCTGTATTGGGCAGCCATCGTGCAAAACCTGATGTGGCGAGCTTTCACGCCAGATGGGTTCCTTGTTTACCCGAACTTCCTGGAGACCGTGACGCAGATCGTACCGATGTATTGCATCAGGATAATCGGTGGAACGCTCTTTATCATAGGCGTAATACTGGGTATTTACAATCTGCTGAAGACAGCAGGCAGTGGCACCTTGGTGGCCAACGAAGCGGCATCTGCCCCTGCACTGCCATCGAAGCATGTTGTCGAAGGCAAAGAGCACTGGCATCGCTGGATTGAGCGCAAACCAATGCAGATGCTGGTTGGCAGCCTTATCGTGGTGCTGATTGGTGGCATGGTGGAGATGTTCCCAATGTGGTGGGTGGACGACAACGTACCTAAAATCGCAAGCGTAAAACCATATACACCGCTCGAATTGCAGGGCCGTGACCTCTTCGTGCGGGAAGGCTGCGTGGGCTGCCACTCACAGATGGTACGACCATTCCGCTTCGAAACGGAGCGCTATGGCGAGTATTCGAAGAGCGGAGAGTTCATTTATGATCGCCCGTTCCTCTGGGGCAGCAAGCGCACTGGACCAGACCTCGCTAGGGAAGGCGTGGGCAAGCTGAAAAAATCGGACAGTTGGCACTATAACCACCTGATTGACCCGACGAGCACCTCGCCAGGTTCCATCATGCCAGCTTACCCATGGTTAGCAGAAAACGACCTTGACCTTTCCTCCACCGCATCAAAAATCAAGGTGCTGCGCCAATTGGGAACACCCTACGATTCGGGGTACGAGACCATCGCTAACGAGGACCTCGCTGCTCAGGCAGGGCGAATTGCCAAAAGCTTGAAAACGGAAGGTGTAGAACAAGCAGGTATTGAGAAAAAAGAAATTGTAGCAGTCATCGCCTACCTCCAGCGCCTTGGTGTAGACATTACGGTACAGGTGCAGGCAGGTAAATAATAATTTGGTTATGAGTTATGGGTTATGAGTTACTCGCTCTCACCCATAGCTCATAACCCATAACTCATAACTCAAGATGTTCAAGTACATTCTTCAAAATGCAGGCGATATCAACTGGATGGCAGTTGTAGCGCTGATAATGTTCTTCGCCACTTTTATTTCCGGCACTGCTTGGATATTGACAAGGAAAAAAGAATACGTGGACAAAGTATCCCGGCTTCCGCTGGATGATTAACTTTTAAAGATAGGAGCCACGAGTTGCGAGCTATGAGCATTGTGAAATCTATAACGACAACGCTTATTTCAAAACTCGAAATTGTTCAAAACACAATTCAACAAGTTCAAAACCAACGTTTTATGAAAAATAGATACCTACGGCCAATTTTGATGGCCGCATCAATTTTGCTACCACTGGCTACCTGGGCACAGGATGCAGCCGCTCCTGCCAACCAGAACTTCTGGCAGGATACCATCGGAACAATAACGATGACGGTTGCGGCTGTAGTCATCATGGGAGCACTCCTCGCCATCACTAAGTTGTTTTCGTCCATCGTGAAAATGCAGGAGATCCAGATGCTTCGTGAAAAGGGCATCGAGGAGGTCGTGGAAGCCTATCGTGCACCAGAGGAAAGCTGGTGGAGCCGCATGTACAAGTCAATGACGCAGGCCGTGCCAGTAGAGCACGAAGCTGACATTGACCTTGGCCATGACTACGATGGCATCCGGGAACTGGACAATAAACTCCCACCTTGGTGGTTGGGCATGTTCTACCTCAGCATTGTGTTCGCCTTTGTCTACATGTTCGCTTTTCACCTGAGCGATATTGGCGCTTCCTCGAAGCAAGCGTACGAAACCGAGATGGAAGTGGCCAAGGCTGAAGTCAATGCCTACCTGGCCACCCAGGGAGATAAGATAAACGAAACCAATGTCACTGTACTGACCGACCCTCAGGAAGTAGCGATGGGGGCTTCCATTTTCGAAGCCAACTGTGTCTCTTGCCACGGTAAACTCGGCGAAGGTGGTATCGGCCCGAACATGACCGACAAATATTGGATTCATGGCGGCGGTATACAAGATTTGTTCAAAATCATTAAAAACGGTGTGCCAGAAAAAGGGATGATTTCTTGGTCGGATCAGCTTCGGGCCAGTGACATGCAGCGGGTGGCGAGCTATATCCTGACGCTTCAAGGAACAAACCCGCCCAATGCAAAAGCACCTCAAGGTGATGTGTACAACCCAGCTAATGAAGGTACTACCGCACCGGTTGACACGACCGCAGCCGCTGCGCCTGCTACTGAAAAGTAGCCGGCCAATCACAGCTTTTTGTGACAAAGGCCACATAATGACAGCGAATCTTTTTTGATTTTTGTTTCAAGAAAAGTTCACAAAGCGACGCTACAATGCCCTTAAGTTCAAAGACAAAGTGGCATTGTAGCGTCGCTGTATAAAAGGCATTACCGGTTATAAATAGCCAAATTTCAGGCAATGAATATCATAGACGAACTATATCAAGATACGGAAGAATATCGGGACCATTTGGCCACGGTGGACAAGAAGGGCAAGCGGGTATGGATGTATCCAAAGAAGCCTTCGGGCTGGTTTTACAAAGTTCGGACTTGGTTAAGTTTTGTATTGCTAGGTCTTCTTTTCGGGATGCCTTTCATACGGGTAAATGGTGAGCCGCTGATGCTGTTCAATGTGCTGGAGCGGAAGTTCATCATTTTCAGCATCGTTTTTACCCCGCAAGACCTGCACCTTTTTGCTTTGGCGATGGTGACGCTCATGCTGTTCGTTGTGCTGTTCACAGTGGTATTTGGCCGATTGTTCTGTGGATGGATTTGCCCGCAGACCATTTTCATGGAAATGGTTTTCCGAAAAATTGAATACTGGATTGACGGCGACGCAGGCCAGCAACGCAAGCTCGCTGCAGCTCCTTTGACTGGACAGAAAATCTTCAAGCGGGTGAGCAAATACGCCATTTTTTACGCCATCTCCCTGCTCATCGCCAACACCTTCTTGATGTACATCATCGGTTCCGATGAGGTGCTGAAAATAGCCACCGACCCTATTGGATTGCACATCGGCGGCTTTATGGCATTACTGGCTTTTTCAGGTGTGTTCTTCTTTGTGTTCACTTACATGCGAGAGCAAGTTTGCATCGCAGTTTGCCCTTATGGCCGCCTGCAAGGCGTGCTGCTCGTGCCAGATAGCATCGTGGTGCACTACGACTACGTGCGAGGCGAACCAAGAGGGAAAATCCAAAAACTGCCAACAACCAACAACCAAGCGCCAACAGCCCAACTAGGGGACTGTGTGGACTGTAAGCTCTGCGTCCATGTTTGCCCAACGGGCATCGACATCCGCAACGGTACACAACTAGAATGCGTGAACTGCACCGCCTGCATGGACGCCTGCGACGGCGTCATGGAAAAAGTAAACCGCCCGAAGGGCCTCATCCGCTACGACAGTGAGACGGGCATCAAGGAGGGGCGACGCAAGATTTTTACCACTCGGGTTTGGGCGTACACGGGAGTACTCGTAGCTTTGATTGCCGTGCAAGCGTTCCTTTTTGCCACCCGCTCGGAGGTGGAAACGGTGCTACTGCGGACCCCAGGCCAGCTTTTCCAAAAAGTGGAGGGCGGCTACCTGAGCAATCTCTACAATTATGAGGTAATCAACAAAACGGGGCAGGACATACCCAGCATCGAATTCAAGCTGGTCGGAGCGCCTGGTGGTCGAATCAAGCTGGTGGGTGACGCCTCCACCATCGTACCAAAACAAGGCATGGTGAAGGGCGTTATGTTCATCGAAATGCCGGAAAATAAATTAGAAAGCCGGAAAACTAAACTCAAAATCGAAGTCTGGTCAAATGGAAAGTTGGTCGACGAAGCGAAGACGAACTTCTTGGGGCCGGTTAAATAACCTAAGTGCGGATGCTGGTTGATAAGGGTTGATTTAGTTGATAAAGGTTGATATTTAGCAGCTTGGGGATAAAATCAACCCTTATCAACCTCATAAACTCCATCAACCAGCTCAAGTCTTAAATTATCCGCAACTTGAATTAGATAATAGAGCGTGAGCGAGTGAGAGAAGTTATCGGGTGAGCACCACCGCTCACTTCTCTCACTCGCTCACCCGATCGCAATCATCTAAATTATGAAACTCAACTGGGGCACATCTATCGCCATTTTTTACAGCCTTTTCGCACTGACCATGGTCGGCTTCGTCATCAAATCAAAGAGCTTTGACCACGACCTCGTGGTGGAAGACTACTATGCCAAAGACCTCGCCTTCCAGCAGCAGTACGACAAATTGGCCAACACCAAGGCATTGGCCAACGACCTGAAAATTGACGCTTCCAAAGATGGCATCCAGTTACTTTTTCCCGCAGAGGTTGGGCAGGTAAGCGGCAATATTTTGCTCTACCGAGCGGACGACAAGACCAAAGACGTTTCACTGAAAGTCAATCCAAACGAGCAAAACCAGCAACTCGTGCCTACTGACCAACTCACCCCTGGCCGCTGGACGGTCAAGGTGGACTGGCAGGCTGGCAACAAGCTGTTTTACACAGAAAAAATCGTTTTACTGTAAAACTTCCCACTGCCCCCATCAACCTTTATCAACCAAAGAAAAATGACCGTCACCGCCAACATTGAAGAACTCAAACCAATGGCAGCAACCAAAGCCACCTGCTACCACTGTGGTGACGAGTGCCGGGACGAGCGCATTCTTTTTGCGGAGAAAAACTTCTGCTGCGTAGGCTGTAAGACAGTTTACGAAATCCTGAATGCCAGCGACCTCAC
>JAHEAS010000341.1 GCA_024642645.1 Saprospirales bacterium
CCTGTGCCATTTGCTCAATGGCCTCTTTCTGGCGAGGCTTTAGGTAGGCAAATTTGTAGGCCAACCACCCTCCGATAATCAACAGCAAACTGCCGCCGATGATGAGGATTTGTTTCTGGTATTTTTCAAAAAAGTCTTCTGCTTGTCCGCTAACTTCCGTGATGTCAATCAATACGTCATCCTGTTTCGATGTCTTTTTGCGTTGTGCCATTTTACTTTTTATCTGATGTTAAGTTGTAGAAAAATCCTGATTTAAGCATTGGTTTTACGCTGAAAATCGGATAAGGTTTTTCAAAAGTGGCGCAAAAATAAAGAAACTTTGAAATCGGAGGGGAAAAAATCAAAATAGCTAATGCTTTCAAACGGATTATGCGCTGCTTTTTGAATTGCAAAAAACTAAAAAACAAAAAAGCCGCTGATTTCAACAGCGGCTTTTTTGTTTAATCCTTCATGAACGGATAGTCCGGTTCGGCGTAATTATCCGTGTAAAGTTCGGAGGCGTCTGGATAGGGCGAAGCATCTGCAAATGCCTCGGCTTCGTCAATCTCGACTTTTACCCGTTCTTTGATGGCTTCCATTTCAGCCTCGGTTGCATAGCCAAGGGTGATGATTTTTTCTTCCGTCACATTTATTGGGTCAATTTCTTGGTAGCTTTTCAGCTCCTCCCGAGTTCGGTAGCTGCCCGGGTCGGATACAGAGTGACCCTTGTAGCGATATGTCTTGATTTCGAGATAGTAAGGCCCTGCACCGCTGCGGATATGGGCTGCTGCTTTTGCAATGGCTTCATGCACGGACTCTGGGGTCATTCCATCCACCTGCTCGCTTGGCATTTCGTAGCCAAAGCCAAGTTTGTAGAGCTCGGGTACGTTGCTGGTGCGTGAAACCGAGGTGCCCATAGCGTAGTGGTTGTTTTCGCAAATAAAAAGTACGGGCAATTTCCAAGTCATGGCCATGTTGAAAGCCTCGTGGAGTGCGCCTTGCCTGGCAGCGCCGTCACCAAACATGGTCACGCAAAGATTGTTAGTACCACGGTATTTTTCAGCGAATGCAATGCCAGCGCCGATGGGAATCTGTGCGCCCACAATGCCGTTGCCACCAAAATATTTGAACTCTTTTGACATGAAGTGCATCGAACCACCTTTGCCCTTGTTCACGCCAGTGAATTTACCAAACAACTCAGCCATGGCCCCCTTTGTCGAAACGCCCCGGCCAATGGCTATGCCGTGCTGTCGATAGGCGGTCACGATGCCATCACCTGGAATCAAGGCTGACTCAAGCCCTGCAGCAATGGACTCCTGACCGATGTAAACATGGAGGAATCCCCGGATTTTCTGTTGGCTGTAAGCCAGCAGGCACCGCTCCTCAAAGCGGCGGATTCGCAGCATCAGTTCGTACCAATTCAGGTATTGCTCTTTGCTATATGCTGCTTTTTTAGCGGTATCTTTTTTCGTAGCGGCTTTTTTCGCCGGAGTTGTTTTTTCCAAAACCATGTTTTGTGAAGTAAAAAGTTTAAAGTAAAAAGACAAGTGTTGGGGCGAGCTTACTTGTATGCTTTTGCAACTTTTTGGAAATCAGGTTTTTAACAAAAAAGTATCTAGTGAAAACCTTTAACCAAATACTGTTCTTGTAACACTTACCAAGTATTGCGGTTGCAAAAAACTGCTTTTTTCCCCAGAAAAAAAAATTGAGTTGACTCTGTCCAAGTCCAAATAGCCTTTTCTCACCGCTCACGCTTCCCCACTGCTCACCCTCTACCAGACCTGTCAATAAAATTTGACCCAGCTTGTTGGGTGCCGAAAAGCAGCACGTCTTGCACATTCACGTGAGGCGGACGGGTCGCCATGAAGTAGATAACTTCGGCCACATCGCTCGAACGAAGTGGCTGAAAGTTCTCGTAAACCTTTGCTGCTTTTTCAGTGTCACCGTCAAAGCGAACACGGGCAAACTCGGTCTCCTCCACATGGCCTGGCGCTACCTGGCTCACCCTGATGTTGTGGGTATAAAGGTCGAGGCGCATGGACTTGGTGAGCGCATCCACAGCAAACTTGGTTGCACAGTAAACATTTCCACCAGGGTAAACCTCCTTTCCTGCGCTGGATGCCACATTAATAATGTGCCCGCTACGACGCTTAACCATGTTAGGTGCGATGGCACGGGTCAGGTAAAGTAAGCCTTTAATATTCGTATCAATCATTGTTTCCCAATGCCCAATATCACCTTCGTGAATGGGCGAAAGCCCACGAGATAGGCCAGCATTGTTGATGAGGATGTCCACGTCTCGCCAGGCTTCAGGTAGGTTTTCGATGGCCGACCGAACAGCATCGAGGTTGCGCACGTCGAAAGGAAGTGTGAGCAGGTTGGCGTTGTATTTTTCTTTGAAATGGGATGCCAGTTCATCCAGCCGTTCGGCACGGCGACCCGTCGCAATGACCCGATAGCCGTTCCTCGCAAACAACTCCGCAGTTGCCCGACCGATGCCGGAGGTTGCCCCAGTGATAAGCACCGTTTTCACCGTCACCTTCGACTTGTCGTTTGAGAGCGGCAGTACAAATTCGTCCTCTTCAGAATCGTCCTCTTGGTCCAGTATGTCTTCGAGGGTGGAGGTGAAATTTTTCTGAGGAGCGTCGCCAGCTAATTTTGTTTTTCCTACAACGGGCACCGCAGCTGGGACAATTTCCTCATCGGGTTCTGCTTCCAGCAGTTCTTCCAGCGTAGGCTCGATGCTAGGTTCAACTACGGGCGAAAGTTGCTCCACGGCATCTTCCACCGCCTCAGCTATAGCTTCCGAAACTTCCTCATTTTCAACAGGTTCCGTTATCTTATCTGCTGTCGCAATGTTTTCTACAATTTTTTCGATGTCGTCATCGATGTTGATTTTCTCCAGTATTTCCATCACCTCATCTGCTGCCGCAACATTGTCTGCAGTCTCCTCGATTTTAGCTTCAACTATTTGATTTCCAACAAGTTCATCAGAATTTGTGGACGGAACCTCTGATTGCGGAGCTACCAAAAACGCTGCGTCGTTCTCTGCCGACCTAAGCTCTGGGTTCAGTTGAACTGCCCTCTGGTAATGCTCACTAGCCAACTGGTGTTCTCCGTTGTTGAAGTGCAGCAAAGCGAGGTCGTAATTGGCGTAGGAATGCCTGGGGTCGAATCGAAGTGCCAAATTAAAATGCTTGGCTGCCAGTTTAGTATCGTCGGCAAACTCGTTGTACAGCGTTGCCAAGATGTACTGGGCATCGGCATTTTTAGGATTGAACTCTACCGATTTTTTAAAAAACTCCAATGCCAGGTTCTCCTGTTCCTCAAAATGCTGCAAGGTCAGCATCCCCAGGCGGTAGTACACTTCAGGGAAGTCCGGTTGAATGGCGGCAACGGTTTCGAAATTGTGCTTGGCCTCTTCGTACTCACCTTGGCTCTCAGACAGTTCGCCGAGTAGAAAAAGGGCGTCTGTGTTTTCCAGGTCATTGGCCAAAATCACTTCTAATTGGCTTTTTGCATTGGAGAAATCCTTGCCGTATTTGGCGAGTGCGTAGGCGTAATAATACCGCATGGTATTGTCCGTGGCGTTGAGTTGCACGGTTTGCCGAAGGAAATCGAGGCCCTCCTCTTTTTTGCTATCGTCAAAAAGTAAAACGGCGTGTTCCAAAACCTCCTCTGGTGTTGAGTGTCCGTTGCCATCTGCCCGAAGTACAAGTCCTTCTTCCTCATCGGCAATCAGTTCCAGCGATACTTCATCGCCGTCATACTCCGGTTCAAAATGGTCAGTTTCCCCGGCAGTTTCCTCGTCGTCAAAAAGGGAATCCAGGTTTAAATCGCTGGGTTGATCAGTGTCTTCCCCCACGAATTTGAACTCCTTGCCGTCATTGGCTTCATCCAATACCTCGTTGAGGATGGACGAAATCTCAATGCCCTCTTCGTCGTCTTCGTCGGCTTTTGTAAGGTTGGTAGGGTCAGTTTTTTCTATTGCCCCAATTGCTTTTAACAGGTCTAGCCCAGGAATGTCATTGAGGTCAATGGCCAACTCGTCCTTGGCTTCGCTGGTTTTTTTCTTTTTGCCAATGTCCGTGTTCTCAGCCATAAGTTCTTCCCCTGAATCTTGGATGATTTCGGCGAGGGTGCGCTCTCGTGGTGCGGCGGCTTCGGCAGGCGGTGCAGCAGGCGTTGTGGTAGTTTCGTCTGGTTGGGGCTGCGAGCTTTCCTCCACCGCTGGTTCCATCGGTACATCGTCGGTAAACTGGCGAAAAGCGCGGTAATTACCTGCCTTAAAATCATCTAGACTGTACCAACGCAAGTTTCGGAGGTAGCGCAAAAATTCGCCCACCTCTCCCGAAATAGTTTTGGTTATTTCAATTTGAGCTTCCAATTTTTCGTCGTCCTCATGGTCCCGTTTTTGTTTGCGGAGCGCCAAATACTGGTCTTGCCAGTGGTTCATGTACTGGATGATGTTGCTCACCCGTTCGAACGAAGTCGGTACCGCCTCCCATCCCGAACCGTCCATCTTGGGCTGTGCGCCGTCGGCGACGATTGGCACGAGTTGACCATTGTCGGCCCAGTGTTGCAAGGCTTCGAGTGCGCCGTTCATGCACTGCTCCGATTTCAGGAAATTGTCCGTTACCAGCAAAAGGATGGCGCCGTTCGGAGAGATGACAGACTGGCGCAAGGGTGAGTTAATGTCACCGTCCAAGCTTTTACCCTCCACCAAATAGCCGGATTTTGCGAGTTCTTCCCTGATTTCCGTGGCAACTTGTTGATTGCCAGGGTGGAATGCGATAAGATGTTGCTTGTTTAGAGACATAAAACACAGAGTGAGAGAAGTGAGCGAGCGAGAGAGGTGAGCGAACGAGACCATACT
>JAHEAS010000342.1 GCA_024642645.1 Saprospirales bacterium
GCCCCTTCCGCCTATTAGCCAACCGGACAATAGGATATGTGATGGGCGATTCCATCAAGGTGGGCATCGAAGGTGCTTTTCATGACAAATTGCAGGGCGAAGAAGGCACGCAACTCATGTACAGAGTAGGTGGTGGCATGTGGATTCCGTTGGAAAACCTGGCCAAGATTGAACCAAAGCCTGGTCAGGATATCGTGACCACACTGGACGTGAACCTACAGGACATTACCGAAGGTGCGCTTGCCAAAGCAATGGTTCGCCACCAAGCGGAGAGCGGTGTCGCTATTTTGATGGAGGTGGAAACGGGTGCTGTCAGAGCCGTTGCCAATCTTGGCTGGACCAAGGAAGGTCAACTTTGGGAGACTTACAACCATGCCATTGGTTCGGCCACCGAGCCAGGCTCCACCTTCAAGCTGGCTTCCATGTTGGCCCTGCTCGAAGATGGATTGATAGACCTCAAGGACAGCATTGACCTCGAACAGGGCGTGACCATGTACCACGATGCCGAACTCAAGGATGCTTACACGCACCACTACAATCGGGTATCGGTGAAACAAGCCTTCGGAATGTCCTCCAACGTGGGTATTTCAAGGTTGGTGGACAATGGCTACGGAATAAAAAACAAAGCTGACCGCTATATCGAACGGCTGCAAGATTTTTACCTCAGCCAACCCACCGGTATTGAGATTGGTGGCGAGCCAGACCCTTTTATCAAGCGAGCCTACAACAACGAGGACGGTTGGAGCGGCACGACACTGCCTTGGATGGCAATTGGTTATGAAATGACCATTACCCCGTTGCAATTGCTGGCCTTTTACAATGCAGTCGCCAACGATGGGGTGTATGTCAAGCCATACCTCATTCGGGAGGTACAGCAATACGGTGTCACACTGAAAAAATTCCCGGTGACCGAGGTGAAAGGCAGGATTGCTTCCAAAAAAGCCATCCGTCAGGCACAAGAACTGCTCGAAAGCGTGGTGGACAGCACTTGGGGAACGGCTCATGCACTCCACACCGATGCTTACAATTTTGCGGGCAAAACAGGTACAGCGCAGCTAAACTATCAGCGACTGAAGGACAAAACAAAAGTGGGCGGCTACCAGGCAAGCTTCGCCGGGTACTTCCCAGCTGAGAATCCAGTTTACTCCTGCATCGTGCTCATCACCAAGCCAAAAGAGGCAGGTATTTACGGTGGCGCAGTAGCACTGCCAGTTTTTCGGGAGATTGCCGACAAGGCCATCGCCACCCGTGCCGAACTCTATCCGGTGTTAAATGCTGGTGACAAAGTGGCGTTAGAAAGCAAGCAACTGCCGGACAAAGATGCTGGCTACCGCACAGATATTCAGTACGTGATGAGTGAGCTTGGCCTCGATTATTTCAACAAGGCCAATAGCGACTGGGCATCTCTTCGCAGTGCTGCACCTGATTCACTCAAGCTGCTAAATCGTACGGTAGAAGATAAATTAGTGCCCAATGTCATTGGCATGGGCCTGCGGGATGCCCTGTTTTTACTGGAAAACAAAGGTTTGAAAGTGCAGTTCAGCGGTGGCTATGGTAAGGTGGTGACACAATCCATCATGCCGGGCACGAGGACGGCGGGGCAGACGGTTTATTTGAGGCTGGGATAATGTACCGCCGAACTCCGGGTTCGGCGAGTGGTTAAATCGATTAACTTGAAAACACTCACTAAAATACTCAACACCAGCGAAATAAAAACCCTCCTCGGCTCAACGGAGCAGGAGATAACCGCCTTGACATTAGACAGCCGCAAAGCAGCACCCGGCACCCTCTTCGCCGCCCTTCGAGGTACGGCGACCGACGGCCACGCCTTCATTGGCAAAGCCATCGAAAACGGGGCGACGGCGGTGCTTTGCGAAGAAATGCCAACAGAAAGGCACGACAACATAACCTACGTGCAGGTGGCGGACAGTGCCGAGGCTTTTGGAAGAATCGCCTCGGAATTTTACGACCGGCCCAGCGAAAAACTCAAGCTCGTCGGCGTCACGGGAACGAACGGAAAGACGACCACGGCGACCTTGCTCTACGACCTTTTTACACAATTGGGCTATAAAGTTGGCCTGATTTCGACGATTGAAAATAAAGTGAACAAACGCAGTGTGCAATCCACCCACACAACACCCGATGCTGGAGCCATCAATTTACTGATACAACAAATGGTGGAGGCAGGCTGCGATTTCGCCTTTATGGAGGTCAGCTCCCATGCTGCCGTCCAGAGGCGGATCGCCGGTCTTTTTTTCTCGGGAGGCTTGTTTACAAACATTACGCACGACCACTTGGACTATCACGGCACCTTCAGTGCCTACATAAATGCCAAGAAGTTGTTCTTTGACAATTTGCCCAAAAGCGCCTTCGCACTCGTCAATGTGGACGACAAGCGGGGCGAGGTAATGCTGCAAAACTCGAAAGCAAAGCACCACACGTTTGCGCTGCGCAAGGCGGCGGACTTTAAAGCAAGAATACTCGAAAACAGTCTGAGCGGCCTTTACCTCGACCTCGACGGGCACGAATTTCATGCCCGCCTCATTGGCGAGTTCAATGCCTACAACCTGCTCGGCGTTTACGCTGTGGCAGTGTTGTTGGGGCAACAAAAGGAGGAGGTGCTGCAAGCCCTCAGCGCCCTGCGGGCCGCCGACGGTCGTTTCGACCAGGTGGTGAGCATGGAACGCAACATCATCGGTATCGTGGACTATGCCCATACGCCCGATGCACTGGAAAAGGTGCTTTCAACGATTGACCAGCTCCGCAAAGGCGGCGGCAAAATCATCACCGTCTGCGGCTGCGGCGGCGACCGAGACCGGACTAAGCGCCCGCTCATGGCCAAAGTCGCCTGCGATTATAGCGACCAGGTCATCTTGACCAGTGACAATCCACGCACCGAGGAGCCGGAGGCAATTCTGGCGGAGATGGAGGCGGGCGTGCCCATCGTTGCGAAGCGAAAAGCGCTGACCATCACCGACCGTAGGCAAGCCATCAAGGCCGCTTGCCAAATGGCGCAGTCTGGCGATGTAATTCTGGTAGCGGGCAAAGGCCATGAAAAATACCAAGACATCAAAGGCGTGAAGCACGATTTTGATGATAAGAAAGAACTGGCTGAAGCGCTGGGGATTTAATTGATGAGGTTTAGAAAGTTTAGCGGGTTTAGAAGGTTTAGGTGGGACGCCGACTCCCAAAATTAAACCTTCTAAACCTCTCTAAACCTCCTAATCCTCAGATAAAAAACACTAACGAACAACCACAAAAGGACGAGCGAAAGCGGGGACAATCAGAAATCCGCAATCGTAAATCCGCAATCGAACGATGCTGTACCAACTTTTCCAATGGCTTGAAAAAACATACGACCTGCCGGGCGCAGGTTTGTGGGAATTTACCACTTTTCGGGCAGGTGCTGGAATGGTTATTTCGCTGATAATCAGCATGTTGTTCGGTGGGCGCATCATCAAGTTTTTGCGCACCCTGCAAATCGGGGAAAGCATACGTGACCTCGGCTTGGAAGGTCAAATGTCGAAAAAAGGGACACCGACAATGGGCGGCGTCATCATCATCATGGGCATCGTCGTTCCGGTATTGCTCGTGGCGAATTTGAAAAATATTTACGTGCTCATCATGCTCTTGGTGACGACCTGGATGGCCATCATCGGTTTTTTGGACGACTACATCAAAGTCTTCAAAAAGAACAAGGAGGGCCTGAGTGCCAAGTCGAAGCTGGTAGGGCAGGTTGTTTGCGGGCTCATCGTCGCCGTGATGATGATTCACAGCGACGAAATTAGTGTGCGGTTGGAAACAGAGGTGGCTGACAACCTTGGATACGAGCAAGTAAGTGCTCCATACGACGTGAGAGATGCGCAGGGCGACACCATTGAGGTAGCACATTACAAGGCATTCATCACAAACGTGCCGTTTTTTAAGGAAAACCAATTGGATTACGCAAAATGGTTGCCGCTCGAAAGAGAGCAGGCGATGAAATGGGTCTGGATTGTTTTCGTGCCGCTGGTGATTCTAATCATCACCGCCGTATCGAATGCAGCCAATTTGACAGATGGTTTGGATGGACTCGCAACAGGTGTCAGTAGCGTGGTGGCCACATCACTTGGGGTTTTTGCATTCGTAAGTGGCAACGTGGTACTGGCTGGATACCTCAACGTGTTCTACCTGCCCGGCACAGGTGAGTTGGTGATTTTCGCCGCTTGCATGTTGGGCGCTTGTACAGGTTTCTTGTGGTACAATTCTTACCCAGCGCAAGTTTTTATGGGTGATACGGGTAGCTTGACGTTGGGCGGCATCATTGCCACGATGGCGTTATTGCTCCGCAAAGAGTTGATTATCCCCATCATGTGTGGGGTATTCCTAGCGGAAAACCTCTCGGTGATGATTCAGGTGGCCTATTTCAAATACACCAAACGGAAATACGGTGAAGGCCGAAGGGTCTTCTTGATGTCACCGCTGCACCACCATTTCCAGAAAAAGGGAATGCCAGAAGCGAAGATTGTCATCAGATTCTGGATAGTGAGCATTTTGTTGGCGGTGGTGACGATTTTGACACTTAAGGTGAGATAAAATATAGACACTTTCGGGTGTTCTGAACCAAAACAAACACGAACAAACGCATGAAAATAGCCATCCTCGGAGGCGGAGAAAGCGGCACAGGTGCGGCGCTTCTTGCGAAGCACCTCGGACATGAGGTTTTTCTTTCCGATGGCGGCATTTTGAAGGATAATTACAAGGCAGAACTTCTAGATAAAGGCATTCCAAACGAGGAAGGCAAACACACATGGACAAGCATATTTGAGGCTGATGAAATCATCAAAAGCCCCGGCATTCCTGACGACCTCCC
>JAHEAS010000343.1 GCA_024642645.1 Saprospirales bacterium
TTGCAGTTAGTAAGTTATCAGATCCTGGAGAGCCAAAGGTCGGGACTAGTAAAGGCAAATGGGCTGGATTGGATAACGCAGCAGCAGTGCGGGTGCTTTGGTGTTCTCTACCTTTGCCAATAATGAATAGGTATTTTGGATTGACCCATTTTTTTTCAACAAAATGTGCAAAATTTCGGATAGCCAATGAATGCCTATTTAATCCCCACCCAAATTGATCATATAATTGTTGGATTTCAACAACAATTGAAGAATAACTTCCTCCAATACTACTAGCCCTATAATTTGCATATTCTTGCACCCAATTTTTTCCATTACCATCATCAAATAGCTTGGAGTTGGAAATCATGATATAATCATTATTCAATTCAGAATAGTCGACAAATGATATCGGTAACAAAGAATTCACTAATTTAATACCATTTGAACTGTTGATTAAGCGTAAATGGCGACTCATCGTAGAGCCTGGTAGCACTACTTTTAATATTGCCCCATCAATTGAGGTTTCAAGTCGAACCTTATTAGTTATATCATAAATAATAGGGATACCACCACTTAAATTGAAATTGGAAATTTCTAAATACTTTTTTTGAAATGAACTATCCAAATAAAACTCAATTGAGGATGAACCAGAAAAGTCAAGTAAATGGGGATACTGCAAAGTGGTATATGCAACCCGCTGCTTATCGTTATTACCAGCATTGCCTTGAAATGATATTTGTAATTGGCTGGCAAGTTGGTTATTGGGAATATCAAACACTAAGTCTTTTACTCCAAAATCACTAAAATTTTCCGCTGTTACTTGCTGTCCATTTATCTTTATAGCTTGTTGATGTTGCCCTAATGCACAACCGAAGCGGATATTTAGATTAGCATTAATGTTTCCTTGATAAGGCAAAGAAGCTGATATATTTACATTTTGCGATAACGCATAACCTGACCCATAGCCTTCTGCAATTTCAAAAAACGAATTCCTAACACCTTCAGAATCTCTTTTTTTATCATGTGAATTCGAAAATATTTGGCTCAATTTAAACCAACAATATTCCTCTTTCGCAGGCAAATTCGTCAAATCATTCACCACCGACTCATACCTCAAATTATTCCCCCCTTGATTCCAAGTCAAAAAATAAGCAGCTGTATCTGTGAACAAACTATATTTTGGGTTCATCATCTCCTCATCAGGGTTCTTGAATAAATACCTATCCAACTCTGAAGTGTTCTTCTGCCCATAAAATTCAATATAGTCTGAATTGCTGAAGTTGGCATCAGTGGTAGTATAAATCGAAATTTCCTCTCCGTTATGATATATCTGGTATTGATTCCCTGAGATGTTTGAAATTTGCACACCTGCATCCGATAAAACCTGACCATTTACCCGGTATATACCATCTTCCGCCACCAAAATCTTGAAATAACTCTGGTCAAAGTTTATCCATTCATTACCGTAAAGTGTGTCTAGGCCATTAATTATCTGGGCATCAGAAGTTAAAATGAAAGTGATAAAAAAATGTAAAAATAGAAGGGTCTTCTTCATCGGGAATTATTTGTTTTCTAAAGTTTATCAAAATTAATCAACTTCAACTACAATTAAAGAATTACGCAAAATTTGGTCGGTTGGATTCAAAAATATTAGTGTTTGAGTAGCAAATCCAGCCGTTCTAAGACTTTTTGAGTAGCTCCTGACCTTTGTTCAATGTAATTTTTGGCCACCTTGGCAGCTCTTTCTTGAATTATCGGGTCTGTTAATTCTTCAAGCTTTCTGCAAAGTTCCATACCGTCTCTAACTTCGAACCCTCCACCATATTCCACCAACCAAACCGCTTCTTCAAATTTTTGGTATTTCGGACCAAAAACCACAGGCAAACCGTATGCCGCAGGTTCCAAGGTATTGTGGATACTTTGACCAAAACCTCCGCCAATATAGGCTATTTTACCGAAGGAATACAAGGAAGCCAGCAAGCCGATATTGTCAATTAACAGCAAGCGAGCATCGGTCTTGCCTGCGGTTTCAAGTTTGGAAAAACGGACATAACGAACTTCCATTTTTGATTCAATCGCCTGTAAATGAGCCGGTTGCACATCATGTGGGGCAAGAATAAATTTCCACTCCTTGAATTTTTCATGCCTGAAAATAGGATTCAAAATTGCTTCGTCTGCTGGCCATGTACTCCCACAAACCAGCACGGGGGCATCTCCACAAAACGCCTTGACTGCGGGAAGTGGTATGGGATTATTCGCAATTTCAACCACCCTATCTACTCGGTTGTCTCCTGAAATTGTGACATTTCCGATGCTCTTAATCTTTGTCAAACGCTCAAATGAGGCTTCCTCCTGCACCAAAATCTCGTCAAAGCAACGCAATATTTTCCGGTGCAAACTTCCATACCATTTGAAAAAAGGCTGGGAAGGCCGAAAAATCGCTGAAATCAGCATGGTGGGAATCTTCCTTTGTTTCAAGCCGATGAGGTAGTGGTACTAAAATTCGTATTTCACAAAAATTGCAAGATTAGGTTGTACCAAATCTAAAAATCGCTTGGCATTTGAACTTGAATCGGCAGGCAGGTAATAAACCCAGTCAGCAATAGGATAAGATTTGCGAATTTCATAACCGGAAGGCGAGAAAAAAGTTAACAGCAATTGGACATCTGAATACTGTTTTTTCAAGGCTTCAATTACTGTTCTCCCTTGCTCAAACTCTCCCAAAGAAGCACAGTGCATCCACACAAGTCGTTGATTGTCAATTCGTTTGGCAGGTATTTCAAGCACCATTCTTTCAAAAACGCCTACCCTACCCTTCACCCAACGCCGTGCTTTTTCATTCCGTAAGGCGGCTATTTTTATTCCCAAAAAATAGGCTTGGGTGCAGATGTTGTAGATAAGTTTCAGCATTCTTCATTCTCAGTAGCTTATTTCATCCGGGTTTTCGCCAATGAAAAGTGGTAATGTCCAAGTCAATCGGAAGCCGTACAGCAGGTCGAGGCGCTTATCGAGTCCGGAACTTCGGGTATCGAAGTTGAAGCTACGACGGCCTTGGGTGAATCCCTGGATAAATTCAGCTCCGATTGAAAAATTTACCAATCGGTTGTTCGCAATGAACTGATAACCAACAAACTCCGAAAGTGCGAATCCATTGGTTAGTCGGTCGTAGCCCTTTCGGTAGCTTTTTGAGACACTCGAAACATAAACTTGCGGTTCATCCTGAATCCTGATTTTATGCTGTAAAAAACCGCCACCGATGGTCACCCGTAACCCTGAGCGCTTATTGGCTTCGGAGAAGGCAAATACTCGACCGAAATGGGCACTCAAATGCAGTCCTCTCTCCCGCAGTTTAATGTCAGCAATGCCGCAATCATCTGCATAAACAAAGCCTGTCTCACCTTTGAGATTTGCCAAAACGTCAGTCTTCACTATTTTGCCAAACAGAAAATCACCTTGCAAACCTATTATCCAGTTGTTTTTGGTATAATAGTCGGCACCGATTCCTGCCAAAAAATTTTTACCAAAACGGTCACCTAAATCGGCACCAGGAAACTGTCCGCCGTAGCTGAAATTCATCAAAAGAACTGAGCCTTCGTTGCTTCGAGGCTGCTCATAAATCTGACGGCGCCTTGTTTGTCCAAACACGGAATTTAGGATTACAAAAGCCACCAGAAACGTCAAAAATTTCTTCATGATTCTTTTTTTAGTTTTCTAAAAAGCTTTAAGATTTAAGATGGGCCCCTTTAAAATCCCTTGTCTATTTGCAAGGCCCTTTTGAGTATCGTTTTACACCTGCATTCTTGGCTGAACATTCATTGGGGTAAGTCTTCCCATCGCAACCACAAACGGGTTCATAAACATCAGCGCAAGCAGTTTTCTGAGGATTTGGGTCTAGACATTCTGTGTTGCACTCGCCTTCTTTCCAAGATTTCAAGCCAGCACGCTCAGCCATGCACTGGTTGCCGTAGGTTTTTCCATCGCAACCACAGACCGGACGATACTCCTTTGTACAACCGCCCCCACTAATTTTAGATGGGTCAATACAATCATTACAGTCACCTTCCTTCCAGCTCCGAAGGCCTGCTTTTTCGGCAAAACAAGCATTCGGGTAAACCTTGCCATCACAACCACAGACTGGATTGTAGTCACGTGGACAGCCCTTTGTAGGGTCTATTTTACTGACATCAACGCAGTCGTTACACTCACCATTTTTAAAAGTAATCACACCTGCATTTCTAGCAGCACATGGGTTGCTGTAAGTTACATTATTGCAACCGCAAACTGGGCGGAAATCCATCGTGCAAACAGCTGTTGGGTTTATTTTAGTTGGGTCAATGCACTCTCCGCATTTACCCAATGTGAACCAATTGACGCCTGCCCTTTCTGCCTCACACTGATTTCCATAAGTCACACCATTGCAACCACAAACAGGATTGTACGCTTCCGTGCAAACCCGCTTTGGGTCGGCTTTTTGAAGGTTCAAACAGGTTTCACCAGTATTGCCGCCTGAGCCATTTTCAGTTCCAGACTGTTGGCCCTTTTTGCAAGTACTCGACAAAAGCAAGCAACAGGAGAACAACAAAATTAAGGAGGTAAGATTTTTCATAACGGTTGTGCCATTTCAAATAGTAAAACACCAAGTTGATTGAATTAACCTGACAGCTTTCTTCTACATCAAAGTTTGTTAAAAAACTTTTTATTCAAAACAAAGTACTTCAAGACAATGCTGCCAGGCAGGATGCCGTGGCGATTGGGCTGTGGCGAAATACGGATTCGTTCGAGCAGTAGTTCAAGTTCCATCCGCTTTTTGATAAAAAGCACCAGCGCTAAAAAAACAGAGAAAAACGCTGAAATAA
>JAHEAS010000344.1 GCA_024642645.1 Saprospirales bacterium
CACGATGTCGTCCGTTTCCAGCCGCTCGCCGTAGGGTGGGTTGAACAGCAGGATGCCGCTGTCGCCCGGTGATTTCGACTCAAAAAAATCAGCCTGTCGGTAAATGATTTTGCGCTCCACGCCCGCCCGTTTTGCGTTTTGCTCCGCAATGTCCACGGCATGTTGGTCCATGTCGCTGCAAATGATTTGGCCGGGATAGTTGCGCTCCGCCTGCACCGCCTCCGTTTTTATTTTTGACCAAAGTTCCCCGTCGAAATCCTTCCACCGCTCAAATCCGAAAAGCCGCCGTTTGCCTGGCGCAATGTTCGCCGCCAGCATCGCCGCCTCGATGCCGAAAGTGCCGGAGCCGCACATCGGGTCGAGGAGGTAGCCCTCGCCCGTCCAGCCGGAAAGCATGACGATGCCCGCCGCCAGCACCTCGTTCATGGGCGCTTCCGTACGGGCGAGGCGGTAGCCCCGGCGGTCGAGCGTGCCGCCGCTGCTGTCCATCGAGAGGGTCACGAGTTTGTCATGAATGTGTACGTTGAGGCGGAAGTCGGGGCTTTCCACGTCCACCGAGGGGCGGATGCCGAAGCGGTCCCGGAACTGGTCAACGATGGCGTCCTTGGTTTTCAGCGCCGTGAACTTGGAGTGATGGAAAATATCGCTATTCGTGGTGGCGTCAATAGCGAGCGTTTGCTTCGGCGTCAGGTATTGCGACCAGTCAATTTGCCGCACCCGCTTGTAAAGCTGGTTTTCGTGGTGCGCATAAAACGAGGCGAATGGCACCAACACTTTCAACGCCGTGCGCAGGTGCAGGTTACTTTTGTACAAAATAGCTTTGTCGCCCTTGTACTTTACAGCTCGGGTCAGTAATTCAATGTCTGTTGCGCCCAGCGCACGCAGTTCGGTGGCCAGCAGTTCTTCCAACCCGAACTGAGTTTTGGCGACGATGTCAAAATAGGTAGCTTGTTCGTTCATGCGGCAAAGGTAGCCGGGAATGAAGAATTGAGAATTGAAAATTCAAGCGAACCTGTTCTTTGCTGGTCAAATGCATTTGCAATTCGGGTCAATTTTTCTTTTTCTGTGCTTTTGCCTGTTTTTTGAAATAGCGCCGGAACAAGAAATTGTGCTTTAGCGCCTCCATATTTTCGCTGAAACGGGCAGTGCCTTCGTTCAAGTTGTCCAGCGTTTGCAGCAGGTTGTTGGTGGCGATGGTGTCGTTGAGCAGGGCGTTGGCCAGCCCATCACCGGAATTGATGGATTGGAGGGTGGCTTTGAGGGCGGCGCTGGAAGCAGCGATGTCCTCCCCAGATTTTTGAAGGTTGGCGATGACAGGTTCGGTTTGTTTTACCACCACACTGTCCAACCGGGTCATGAAATTTTCCATTTGGTGGGGTAGGGTCTGGTCTTGGAGCAAGTATCCTATCGTCCCTTCCCCATTTGAAATACCATTGACAGATTTTCGCAGTTCGCTGCTCATCATCGCTAAATTATCGGATGCGATGCGGAGGTTTTTCAATGTATTGGCAAAGTCAGCAGCCATGAGTGAGTCACGAATCAGCATGGGAATCGTGCCATCACCCTCATTAAGTTTATTGGAAATATCGAGCAGTTTTTTGGCAAGTATAGCAATGTTTTCGTTGGTACCGCCCAGCGTTTCCATCATGTCTGCCCCGTCCCGCCGTTTATCCGAAGGCAAAATGTCGCCATCTTTTGCCAAGGCTTCATTACCGCCTCCAGGCTTTATATTTATCACTACGTCGCCTACAAGACCAGCTGACCCAATGCTAGTGGTTGCGTTTTTCCGAATGAGTTTTTTGAGGTCTTTATTCAGCAGCATTTTCACCTCCAACGTAGTGTCATTGACGAAGATGATGTCCTCCACACTCCCGACCTTGATGCCAGAATACCGGACGTTGTGGCCAACTTGGAGCCCGTTCGCATTTTGAAAGAAAGTGCTCAAATGGTATTGTTCACCAAACTTATGCTGCCGGGACCCAATGATATACACACCGGATGTGAATAGGAAAATGCCCAAGGTGACAAAGATGCCTAAGCGGATATTGTTTGCTATTGATTTTGCCATGGTTCTTTTGTCTATTTGCCCTGCAAACACGCTTGAATTTCTCCTGCTTGTTCTAAAGCTAAGGCAATTATTTGAAAAAAGCTTTGACATTAGGTTCGTCAAGTGCTGCCAGTTCCCGATAAGTCCCTTCCCGGTAATTAATGCCATTAATCAGGATAATCATCCGATTTGAAATCACCCTGGCGCAGTCCATGTCGTGGGTGATTATCAGGGAGGCGGTATCATATTCCTTTTGTATCCTCAGAATCAATTCGATTATTTCCTTCGAGGTAATGGGGTCAAGGCCACTGGTTGGTTCGTCGTAGAGGATGATTTTTGGTCGTAAAATAAGGGTTCGGGCCAGCGCTATTCTTCTTTTCATGCCGCCGGACAACTGCGCAGGGAGCATGTCAACGGTATGTGCCAATCCCACACTTTTTAGCGTGGTGAGGATTAGGTTTTCTTCATCCAGCCCTTGCATTCGTTCAGTGTGCCGTCGCAATGGAAATTGTAAGTTTTCACGCACAGTCATAGAGTCGTACAGCGCACTGCCCTGAAACAGAAAACCTACATCCGCTCTTAGTTCATCAAGTTCTTGATGATTGAGGTCAGGAATATTTTTCCCCAAAACTTTTAGCGTCCCAGTATCTATCTCTTCCAACCTTACAATGCACTTCAGTAGGACCGATTTTCCTGAGCCTGATTTTCCAACAATCACCAAGTTTTCTTTGTCATACAAATCCAAGTCAAAGCCGTTCAGTACATGGTTTTCCCCAAACGCCTTGTGTACATCCCGAATTTCAATGAGTGGTGGCCCGGCAAAGTCGCCGTGGTCGTTTGATTTACTCAGTTTTTGCTGGGTTGAAAGCATATCAGTTTCAGCTACAATTCATAAAAAATATCAGAAATCAACACGGCTATCAGGTCAATTACAAATACAAGCATGGAGGCAATCACGACTGCTACATTTGCCGCAGCACCCACACCAGCGGTGCCTTTGTCGGAGTTGTAGCCTTTGTAGCAACCAATCAATCCGATGGCAAATCCAAAGAAGTAGGATTTGATGAAAGAGGGCACCATATCTCCAAATGAAAGGTTGTTCATCACTTTATTGTAGAACAATTGCAGGGTCACGCCGCCCTTCAAGCTCTCTACCAGATAAGAACCGAACAAACCAATGACATCTGCCATGATGACTAAAATTGGGAGCATCAGGGTAGCCGCCATGATTCTCGTCACCACCAAATACTTGAAGGGGTTGGTGCCAGAAACTTCCATTGCATCTATCTGTTCAGTTACCTTCATCGAGCCGAGCTCAGCACCGATGCTGGAGCCAATTTTGCCAGCACACATCAAGGCCGTAATCACAGGCCCGATTTCTCGTACCACTGAAATACTAATCATGGCTGGCATGTAAGACTCTGCGCCAAATTCAATCATAGTGGGGCGGGTCTGCAAATCAAACACCAGACCCATGATAAATCCAGTCAGCCCAATTAAGAAAAGCGACTGGTAGCCAATGGTGTAGCACTGTTTCAGTAGTTCTCGGAACTCATAAGGTGGTTTAAGGAACTCTTTGAAAAATCGGCTTGCAAACCTGGCAACTTTGCCAACCTCGTCAAAAAAGGAGATCAATCCTTGGAAATGGAAGATATTCTTGACCATCTTGGAAAATTAGGATACCCAATTGGCCGAAAGGTAGGTGACTGCCAGTTTGAACGAAATGGCTTTTTTTACTTGAAAAGATGATTTTTATCAGGTTGTTTTTTCGTTTGGGCAATGCTATTTGACACCAAATTGGGTTTTGACGATGATGACAAAGTAGGTAGTAGGTCCCTGAAATTATTGGCGGGTTCTGAAGGAAGTGAATTGAAAAATGAGAATTGATGCGCCGTAATATTTTTCAAAATACTAGTTTTGCGCCTAAATCAATCTAAAATCAATTCCTTCAATGAAGAATACACAAACTCTTAGCATACTGCTTTGCTTTTCTGTTTTAATATTGCTTACTGCCTGTGGAAACTCTGCTCCTAGCCCGACTGATTTTCACGTAGGGAATTTCAAATATGGAGATGAGGCAAGGTTTGGTGATTTTGTCATCATACGCACCGAAAATAGTCAAGTAGATTCCGGAACGAAAACCCAACTCGTTGTTAAGTTCGATTTAGAATGGGAGACAGATGAAGCGTACACGCTAAGATTTAACTCTGTCGTTGCCAATCCTCAAAATATTCAACTTCCTGAATTAAATGGCATGTACCGCAAATGCTGGATTACCGAAATAACAGATTCAAGTTACGTTGAGGTGTCAACAACCAGCCTCAGCCCAGATACGATTACCACTCAGATTCTAAAAAAGTGAAGTTAAGTGGGTGCTGCTAAAATTGAAGTCAAGATGGTTAGGTTGGTACACCGCTATTGGAATTTATAGCTTATGAAATACTTACTACTAACCTTTTGGCTGCTTTGTTTATCAGGATTCAAACTCACTGGACAAAATGCCAGTTTCCCTCCCGGCTTTGCTGCGGTTCAAGTCGCAACTGGCCTTGACCCTGTGGCATTTGCCCTAGCCCCTGACGGCCGGGTGTTTATCGTCGAAAAATTTGGCCGGGTGATGATAGTGGAAAATGGCCTGCTTCGCAATGAGCCATTCCTAGAAGTGGCAGTGGACAGCTACACCGAGCGGGGTATGAGCGGCATTGCTCTCGACCCTGATTTTGATACGAACCACTTTGTTTACATTTATTATACGGTTAAAAACGAAGGCCATAACC
>JAHEAS010000345.1:0-3274 GCA_024642645.1 Saprospirales bacterium
TAAGCTTTTATGTTTTACGTGTGACATGATGATGGTTCTATTAAAGGAAAACTAGATAGAACCATCATTTTTTATGAGCTCTCCGTTATTGGCATTCATTCTGACTTAATGGACAAGAATTCTTATTTACCATAATTTTGGACCGTCAATTTCTGTTTTACTCTATTTGAATGTAAAATCTTTTGACTAAGTATCTAAAGCTAAACATTGAGTCATACATGAAAAGTCGCTTTTCCCCTCAACTGCTATTGATAGTAATGGCATTGATAGGCTCTTTGCCATCGGCGAAATGCCAAAACGACGACCACTATTGGACGCAGCAATTCGGCTCAAAAGGATTGCTTTTGAATGGGGCAGTCATTGCCTCAACAGAGGATGAGACGGCGGTTTTTTACAATCCTGGCGCATTGGGCAATGGGGAGGATTTCGGAATCTCACTTTCCTTTTTCACACCGAGGTATTCAGTCTTGAAGCTAGACAGCTATCTAGGTGCAGGATCGAGTGCACAAAACCGAAAACTTGGCTTTTCTTCAGACCTGAGTGCCGTTGGTTTTCGCCCTTTTAGGGATAGAAGATTCAGGGCTGCTGTCACTTCGTTTACCCGATACAAATCGAGCATGGGGCTAAGGGAACGAAAGGTCGGAATTGTAGAAAACGATCCTTCACAACTTTTTTTAGGAAATCTTGATTTTCAAAGAAATTTGACAGAGCGCTGGTTTGGTGGAGGAATGTCCTTTCAATTGAATGACAACATATCTGTTGGTGCTTCGCAATTCCTCACTTTTCACTCAGAGAATACATCTTTATCCATCCAAAAAGAAATCGTTAGCAAAGACAATCCTTATGATCTGATTTTGGGATGGAGGTCAAAGTTCAAATATTCCTTTTCAGCTAGGGGAGGCATGCTCACCAAGTTTGGAATTTCGGCAAATTGGAGGAACGTAAAATTGGGTGCTACGGCCACCACTACTACTTACAACTATTTCGACAAAAGGGCCAGTTACGACAATGCTGACCTTCGTGTTTACGGTAGCGATAGTACTAGGCTCATTTCAAATTTATCTGGAGCTTCTTTAAGTGATTATAAGACACCTTGGTCAGTAGGTTTGGGCGCAGATTTCAGCATTGCTCGTACACGGGTCTCTTTGTCTACAGAATATTTTGGTGGCATTCCAGAGTACAAGTTGATAGATGAAATAGATGACCCATTCAATGGCTTAGCCAATGGTAATTATTTTCAAGAGACTTTGGTTCGACAGGAGAATCGGGCCGTCTTAAACGTTGCTGTGGGACTGCAAACCAGGATTCGAAAAGACCAGTCGCTAATAATGGGATTCCGCACGGATTTCAACCAGCGAACCGTTGACCAAAAATTGCAAACGCTCAGTTTCTTGAGCACTACACCTTCGGTTTATCATTTTTCTATCGGGGGGCTTTTTAAAATGAACACCAATCAGTTCTCAGCAGGTGTGGACTACTCGTTTGGCCGAAAACTGACCACTGGCCGGTTGGTTGACTTGACGGAAATTACACAGGAAAATTTATTCAAGTTCAGTGAGGCAGGTGGCATAAAATCATCCTTCCAATCCTTTGTTTTCATATTTACTTATGACTTCATTTTGAAAAGCTGGAAGGATTGGCGTAAAAGAAAAAAAGGCAATGACTGGCCATAATTTAAGCAGATAAATGCACCAAAAGAAGACTTTTGAAAGCCATTGAAAATTAGTGCTACCATGGTTCTAACGCTAGCTTCAAGTTCAATTGAGTTCCCTTTGCCAAGCAGCGCTAATCTAATCCAAAGACGGTTGATTGTGTTTGGGTAAAGGTGATTTAAAGGTTCGCACATCAAATACTTGTCGCAATTCCACTCAAATTAACTGCTAAGCCGTACGTTTGTGACCACCGTAGAGCAAGCGGTTAATTTCAAGCAAAAACGTGTTGGCTTCTCTGCCACTGTTTTTATCAAAAAAACAAACAACATGACAGCATCAGCATTGGACTTCATTGTTCCAAAAACGAACGCCACCATTGCCCGTTACAAATCAGGCAATCAGCCTTCGTTCGGGTATTTTGTGGAGGATTTCTTGAATGGCGACGTAGACATCAAAGGGGACTTTGAAGAGTTCATGAAGCTTCGCCATGGGTATTTCAAGTACACACTCACACCGCACCACTTCAATTTTTTCTTTTCACGCCTCATTCCAGAGGTGTTGATTCACTCCAAGAGCCAAGACGAACGTATCGTTCGGGCACACTATGACCGGGGAAATGACTTTTTTGCAGCTTATCTGGGCCCCCGCATGGTTTACACGAGTGGTTTTTTCCTTGATTTAAAGAAAGATACGTTGGAAGAAGCTCAAGACCGTAAGATGCAAATGGTCTGCAACAAGCTATTCATGAAACCTGGTGATACGCACTTGGACATCGGCTGCGGCTGGGGAACGTTGATTGCTTACGCAGCCAAAAACTATGGCACAGACGGCACTGGCGTTACTATTTCGCAAGATGGCTACGATTGGGGCACCCAGCAAATTGCTGACCACGGCGTAAGCAGCAAGGCCCGTATCCTTCGCAAAGACTACCGTGACATTCCAAAAGGACAGAAATGGGATAAAATCACTTGTCTAGAAATGGGCGAACACGTGGGTATCCGCAAGTTCAAGGGTTTCATAAAAATGATTTATGACATGCTTGAAGACGATGGCATGTTCTACATTCAGCAGGCTGGGTTGCGTGCAAATCCCGGTATTTTGAAAAAAGGTGCACACTGGCAAGACTTGGTTTGGGGCCTTTTTATGAGTGAGAACATTTTCAGTGGAGCGGATGCCTCAACGCCGTTGGCCTTTTTGGTGGAAGCATTGCAAGACGCCAATTTTGAGGTGGCGCATATTGAAAATATTGGCATCCATTATTCACATACCATTCACCATTGGTACTACAATTGGCTACGCAATGAAGATTACATCAATGAGAAATACGGCAATCGTTTGTTCAGGATGTGGCAATTGTTCCTTCGTTGGAGTGTGGACATTGCCGATCAAGGCAGCTCAACTTGCTGGAGTATCACGGCGCACAAGAACCTCGATGGCACTGACCGTAACAAGTACATCACTAACCATGAAAGTGGTCTAAGAATGGACTTGACACATCCAAAGTCATTCGACCGTCCTTACACCGGTGTTTGGGCTGATTTATATGGTAAAAAAGCATTAAAAGAAGACCTTCAACCAGCATAATCTGCAAGGCAAGGTATTTTGTAAATAATTGGCCGGGA
>JAHEAS010000345.1:3284-4789 GCA_024642645.1 Saprospirales bacterium
CAAGGACTTTCGGCCTTTTTTTTCAACAAAATAAAAAAACACAAGCCAACAGAAAACCTATTGCGGGAGATTCTGTTATCTTTGCCTTAGAATAAATCTAAATAAAAATAGAGTCCAACATGGGAGCCAGAAAAATTTATCTCGACAACAATGCCACAACCCCTTGTGACCCACGGGTGGTAGAAACGATGGTGCCTTATTTCTTTGAACACCACGGAAATGCAGCCAGCCGTAACCACCCGTTTGGTTGGGAGGCAGAAGAAGCTGTTGATTACGCTCGTGAACAAATTGCGAAGCTATTAAATGCCGATGAGAAGGAAATCATTTTCACCTCTGGTGCTACAGAGAGCGACAATCTGGCCATTAAGGGAGTTTACGAAATGTATTCTCGTAAAGGAAACCACATCATTACGGTGAAAACTGAGCACAAAGCTGTTCTTGATACCTGCAACAAGCTTGAGAAGCATGGAGCAGAAGTCACTTATTTGGATGTTCAAGCAGACGGCTTGATCGACCTTGCCGAGCTAGAGGCCGCAATCAAACCTAACACTATCATGGTGGCAGTGATGTGGGCTAACAATGAAACAGGCGTCATTCAACCAATGAAGGAAATTGGTCAGATTTGTGAAAAGCATGGCGTATTGTTTTTTAGCGACGCAACGCAGGCAGTTGGTAAAATAAAAACCCATCCTCGTGAAGTAGGCGTACATTTAATGGCTTTTACTTCACATAAAATGTATGGCCCTAAAGGAGTAGGTGCGCTTTATGTGAGCCGGAAGAACCCTCGCGTGAAAGTTACCGCTCAATTGGACGGCGGTGGACATGAGCGTGGGATGCGCTCAGGTACTTTGAACGTTCCAGGCATCGTAGGTTTTGGCAAGGCAGCTCAAATTGCCATGCTGGAAATGGACCAAGACGCAGCTCGCCTAAGTGCGCTGCGCGATAAACTTGAAAAAGCATTTTTTGCCGAATTGGAAGAGGTGTATATCAATGGTAATGTAGAACACCGCATGCCCCATGTCTCAAATATCTCTTTCAAACACGTGGAAGGCGAAGGTTTGATGATGACTTTTAACCAAGAAATAGCCCTTTCATCAGGCTCAGCTTGCACTTCGGCGTCGCTGGAGCCAAGTTATGTGCTGGTAGCATTGGGACTTGGTGATGATTTGGCACATTCTTCTCTTCGTTTCAGTCTTGGTCGATTTACCAAAGAAGAGGACGTAAACTATGCGATTGAGGCTATAAAAAAAGGTGTGAACCACATGCGTGACCTCAGTCCAATTTGGGAAATGTACAAAGAAGGTGTTGACCTTTCCAAAATAGAATGGGCAGCACATTAAGATAAAACTTAACCCTGCTTCGTTCTATAATCAACAATTTTAATAAACAATCAAACAATCCTAACTTATGGCTTATTCAAATAAAGTTATTGACCATTTTCAAAACCCACGCAACGTTGGAACCCTTGACAAAGCTAGCAAAAGTGTGGGCACTGGTCTTGTTGG
>JAHEAS010000346.1 GCA_024642645.1 Saprospirales bacterium
AGCCCATGCCCGAAAATCCGGTTGGAGCTTGACCAATGGCGAGGCCTGAAATGAGCAGCAAAACACTAAGGAGGAGGAATTGCTTGTTCATAGCGGAAAATTTAGGTAAACAAATAAGGCGAAGTTTACCCGGTTTTAGAGACTATTCAACTGAAGATTGTCAAACAGGTGGGGTGAGTTTTGTCAAAGTAGGCTGGTTCTCTTCTTATTTTAGCGGGTGTCTCAAGTCATTCACAGTCCTTCAGCAGCTCAGCGGCAATCTTCATAAAATCACGCTCGGTGACCAGCCCGGCCAACTTGTTCCCGTGCAGCACAGGCAGGCAACCCAGGTGGTGCTGCTTCATTAGTTCCAAGGCATCCACCGTTTTTGTTTGGGGTGAAACGGTGATAAGCTCCTTCTCCATGATTTCCCTCACGGGGGTATTCGCTCCTTCCTGATGGTTGCTATAAAACAACATGACAAGTTTGCAGGTGATCAAGCCAGTGAGCTCGCCCACGTTGTTCTCGACGGGCAGGTGGCGGATGTTATTCCAGTACATCATGTTGGCAGCAAGCTGTACTGGTTCATCTTCGTTGACCGTGAACAATTCAGTTTTCATAATATTTTCGATGGTCCAATAGCGGTTCTTCCAAGCGCCGGCTTCCGTTTTGTCGGGCATGTCCCAAGTGTGCACAGGGGAACCTTCCTGCTGTCGGCGCGACATGCCAGCTGTGAGGGCTATGAGGGCATCGTCCTTGGTAGTTTCCTTGCCAAGTTTTTGGTAGGCATCCAGTGCCCATTGGGAGCCAGTTTTACCCGTTCTCACCCGCTCTTCGATGATGCCGAGCAGTCGGTCAGCATCAGCCACGTCCACCGCTGCCTTGGCCAGTCCTTCTTTGGCGATGGGCAATAATTCCTTGAGGATAAGCTCGTCAGACCTGATTTGCTTGTCACTGCCATTCCAATAAAAATTTGAGCCGAGGCCCAATTGTGCGGCATACAGAAAGTTGCGCTTTGCGACATCGAATTCCATTCGCTGGTCAATTTTGGCGTATTCCGGCGGCATTCCTTTCATCAATCCAAGCCAAAAAGCAGCATTGGCCATCTCGTCAATGATGGTTGGCCCAGCCGGCAACACCCGGTTTTCGATGCGCAGGTGAGGCTTCCCTTCGGTAATGCCGTAGCATGCCCGGTTCCAGTTGTAAACGGTTCCATTGTGAATGCAGAGCTGATAGAGATTGGGCACACCGCCTGCCTCCAGCACTCCCAATGCATCCTCCTCCCGGGTGGAAATAAATATGGGCTTGTGCCGAGTAGCATTTTCCCGATAAATATCAAGCACGGAGTCCTTCACCCAATGGGTGCCGAAATCCACCCTAGGTGGCCGCTCACGGTAATGGTCGCTCGTGCTGCGCACATCTGTTGACTGTTGAAAAAGGGCAATCCGGGTCTCCCGCCAAAGGCGCTTCCCAAGAAATATCGGCGAGTTGGTGGCACATGCCAACACTGGGGCAGTGATGGCAAGCGCCCAATTGTAGGCAGGGGCAAAATCATCGAGCGAAAGTTGGTAGTGTACTTGAAAACTGGTGTTGCTGCTTTCGTAAAACGAATCTTGCGCCCGGGCGATCCATTGGTCTTTTCCTTCAATTCTAAACTCAAAACTATCTCCCCGCATCTCGTGGAGTGAGTCCAGCAAGGATTGGTAACGGGGAGACGGGCTGATGTTTTTTATGTCCAGATCACTTTGGTGGAGTGTTGGCAAAATGCCGACAAGAATCAGGTGAGCGCCAAACAGGTTGGCCGTTTTTTCCCCTTTCACCATTAGTCGCCAGAGGTTTCTTTCCAATTTAGAAAGGCAATCGCCCGTGAAAACGAGCGGTTCGAGGTTGATTTCCATATTGAACTGGGCCAATTCGGTCGTGAAGCGTTCGTCCCCTATCTTGCCCAAGATGTCCATCAGGACTGGAGCGGGCCCCCAGCCTTTGCCGACCAGCGATACTTCCTGTTCGGCTCCAATGCGCTGCACGTCTGTTTCGAAGACGCCATTGTTGATCATCATTTCCAGCGCTTTCAAATCATGCAATAAATGGGCTGTTGCCTTCAGGCGCTGGTGCTTGTCTTTGATGATGGCTACCTTTTCAGCTCCCATAGTTCAAAGTGTTGTGGTGTGGAGGGTTCTATGGAGAAAAAAGAAATGGTGCGCCATATCATTGGATATAAGCGAACACAAAAACGCCCCCTTCACGATACGCTTTACATGAAGGGGATAATAGTTTTTAACCAGTAATAGCTTATAATTTGTGCCCCAAATATGAGTATTCGTTGGGTATTTCCTAGGTGATGAATGGCAAGTGTTTCAGATGAGTTTTGTCAGTGGATTAGGCATATTTTTCCAAAACGCCCTTCAGTTGTGGCCCGGAAATCATGCCCACGTGCCGCCAAGTTTCTTTGCCTTTCTTGAAAAGAACAAAAGTGGGCACCCCCTGCACCTTCATGTTCCCAGCGAAGGCGGAGTTGCGGTCAATGTCCACTTTGACGATGGTCGCTTTCTCACCGAGTTGTTTTTTTACGTCCTCTAGTACGGGAGCCATCATGCGGCAGGGGCCGCACCAGCTTGCGGTAAAATCAATAAGGACGGGCTTTTCGCCATCGAGCAATTCTTTGAAGCTTACTTTATTTTCCATTTTTTGAAGATTGTCAGGTTTAAGTATCAGATTCAAAGTCATTAAAAAAGAGCGCCACAAAAGGCGCTCTGACAATATTTAATCACCCGAAATATGAATCTCTTAAATTAATTTCATTACAAAAGAACGCCCTTTATGACCCAAAGTTGGTGACTTAACTCACTTATTCCCATGATGTTCCTCAGTTCGTTTAGCCTTGTATTTGTTACATTTTTGCAGTGATGAACCATATTTTTTCACAAAAATCAAATAGCCATGACACTGCAAGAAGAATTAATGGATATCGGCAAAGAACGCCTCACGCAGATGAAAGTGTTATTGGATGAGCTACAAGTGCAGATGGCGCTTGGGAAAGCGGATGCCAAGGACATTTTTGACCGTGAACGCAAAAATTTCCTCCATTTCGTTTCGGAAGAAAAGAACATCCTGCGCCGCACGGGCGAGACCGCCAGCAAACATCGGCAAGTCCTAGTGGAAAAGTTCGACGCAATGAACGCAAGGCTTGCCAAGGCTCCTGCCGAAAACAAGCGCCAGTATGATGTGCATAAACGGGAAACCCTTCATGCCATCTATGAGCTTGAACTGGCCATGAAAGAAGCATACGGCGACGTTGGTATGGCCTTGCAAGCCAAACTCGATGCCTTCCGTGCCAAGTTGGACACCTACCGGATCAAGCTGGCTTTGGGCGAGTTTGAAGCTGAAGCTGAGTTGGAGCCGTTGAAGCCAGAATTGGTGGACGCCGTTGCGAGTATTCAGGAGCGGCTGAAAAAAGAAGTGGGAGCAGGCGAAAAAATTGACTCTTTTTCGAACGAAATTTCCACTTCATTTGACCACATGAAGAAGGCATTTGCTGACTTGCTTTCATAGGAAATGGTATTGGGTATTGGGTATTAAAGGTAGGAGCCATCAAATGCCCAATATCTAATGCCCAATAACTAACCCACCTCCACATGACTGCCACGAACTCAAATAAGCCTACCCTCATCGGGCGCTATGAAAAAGTCATTGGCGTGCTGGTTAAGTATGGCTTTGCAGATGTGGTCACGCACCCGCCTTTTAGTCGTTTTGTGCCAAAATGGAAAAAGCTCATCCCCAAGCACAATGGCGTACCCGTCACTGAATTCACCCGCTACGAGCTCATAAGAATGGTTTGCGAAGAGCTTGGTACCACCTTTATCAAGTTTGCTCAGATTGCCAGCAATCGACCCGATATCTTGCCGGAAGAGCTAATTGAAGAGTTGCAAAAATTCCAAGACCGGGCAATGCCCATACCGGTTGAGGATGTACAGGGCACTTTGGAGGAGGAGCTAGGCGACAAAATGGTAAAATCTTTCGAGAGCATTGATTTTATGCCTATTGCATCTGCCTCCATGGCACAGGTGCACCGGGCTGTATTGGTTGGTGGAAAAGAGGTGGTGCTGAAAGTGCAGCGCCCCGGCATCAATGACACGGTGGCGTTGGACATTCAGATACTCAAAAGTTTGGCTCGACTCATGGAGTCCCGTTTTCCCCAGTTTGATGCCTACCAGCCCATGGAGTTGGTGAAAATGTTTGAAACCAGCATCCGTAAGGAACTTGACTTTACGATGGAGGCAGCCAACATGCGGCGATTCGAGGAGCAGTTCAAGGGCAATTTTGATATTTATGTACCGACTGTCTATCCTGAGTTCAGTACCGAAAAAGTGCTGTGCATGGAGTATATCGATGGTCTCAAATGCACCGACCTACCTGCCCTCGAAGGTATCGGAATGACGGGTGCTGAGCTTGCTTTCAAGGGTATCAATCTTTACTTCGAACAGGTGTTCGACTACGGTTTTTTCCATGCCGATCCACACCCTGGGAATATCTTCGTGCTGCGTGACAAGCGGGTCTGCTTCATTGACTACGGTATGATGGGCACAGTGATGGAAGGTGACCGGGAGATGTTGGCTGACCTGTTGTTGGCGGTGCATGATCGCGATGTAGATGGACTGAAAACTGCCCTACTTCAGTTTTCTTGGGACGAAGCAAAAATTGACCATGCCAGCTTGGAGTACGACATCAACGAGTTTTTTCAAAATTACTCTAACATTGGTCTGGAAGAAATTGACTCCAATGAGGTGATGGCTGCCCTCAAC
>JAHEAS010000347.1 GCA_024642645.1 Saprospirales bacterium
TAATGGCCTCGCCTTCGCAAATTTCTGTTTGCGAAGCAAAAATTTCCAGTTCAACTAAAACAGGCGCATTTACTGTTAATACAGCCAGTTGGCTCGTGACGCTGCCTGCTCCGTTCGTCACCACACAGGTGTAATTGCCTGCGTCTGACTGTGAAACTGCCGGAATGTTAAGCACATTTTGCGAAGCGCCCGAAATAGACATACCGTTCTTAAACCATTGAAAAACAATTGGCGCTTGACCACTGGCACTCACGCTGAATGCCACCTCCTCACCCTCACATACGGACTGCGACAATGGATTTTGAGTGACAAAAGGTGCACTTCCCACCATGGAACCAAACTCGAACACCCCCAAATCTACGGTACTGTTGAAAATACGGGGAAGGCTATCAAGGTCAATGCCCACACCTGTTACATTGATTGCGGGATTGTCGCCATGGTCGATAGCAGGCGAGCCCCCACCTAAGTGGAAGTTGGCGCTGGCCGTGCTTTCGAACAGTGGGTCTTGATTGAAAATCATGCCGCCGGCACAGTTCACCATGCCACCATTGCCGTTGTAGAGGGATGCACAGTCAGCCACATCCACCAATGAGTTGCTGATGGTCGGCGTTCCGTTTATTATCCTAAATATCTTACCCTCATTGGCTGCCGTGTTTGCCCAGAGAATGCAGTTCCTGACCGTTGGGCTGGCCACGCCCTGGTTGGTTTCGCCGGCATTGCAGTACAGCGCTCCACCGATATTCGCATGGTTGCCGTAAAACGTACAATTGGTAATCATGGCGTTGGCGTTGCCAAGTTCAGCGCCGAGGTTGTAAACCGCCCCCGCAGAGAGCGCCATGTTGTTGAAAAAAAGGCAGTTCGTTAGTTCAGGGCTAGAATTTCCGGGCACCTGAGAAGCGAGGTTCCCTTTTCCAAAATTGTACATCGCTCCCCCATAGGTGTCTGCATGGTTGCCGAGGAATCGGCAATTGCGAATAACAGGGTTGCTAACACCCTCATTGCCGTTGTTGAACATTGCCCCTCCAGCAAAACCCGAGTGGTTGTTTTCAAAAAAGCTGCTCAAAATTGAGGGGTTGCAGGTGCCTTGGTAACCAGAATTGTAGATGGCCGCACCGTCGTTGTGGGAATGATTTTCGATGAAATGGCAGTTGTAAAACACTGGGCCAGCGTATCCGCCAGTTGTTCCATCACTGAAAACGCCGCCACCAAGCTCCGCCACATTTTTATCAAAAACACAGTTGGTCAAAATGGGGCTGGAGTTTCCGTTTTTGCCAAAATTCACCATCCCACCGCCCTCGTTAAAGGCCGTGTCACGCTCGAAAAGGCAATTGGTTAACGTTGGGCTGCTGGTGCCTAGTTGTCCCATGTTGAACATCCCGCCGCCATCGGACAGCTCCGATTTGTTGGCGATAAACTGGCAGTTTGTCAAAACGGGATTGCTGTTACCACTGAAACTTCCTGTATTGTAAAGCCCGCCACCACCATCTCGTGCTACGTTGGCAATGAACTGAACATTCGTTAACGCAGGGTTGCATGCTCCGCTAAAACTGCCGTCGTTGAACATACCGCCGCCATAGCCCCATGCGTAGTTTCCTGTGAAAATACAATTGCGGACATTGGGATGCGAATTTGCTCCCGGTGTCGAGCCGAGATTGAACCACCCCGCACCGCTGGTTTGCGGCGTACCGAGGCCAGCACCACCTTGGTCGGCATTTCCTCCAGTGATGGTGAAGCCATCAACGACCGTTAAATTACTGACGTTTTGGGTAAAAATGACCGTGAAAGAATTGTCAGCTAACGTACCATCCTGATTGATGTCACCGCTGAGGATGGTTGGATGGGCAGCTATGTTTCGCTGAGAAATACTTGTCTCAGTGCCACCAAATCCGCCGTAGAGTTTGACCCCATTTTTTAACTGAAAGTACTGGTTTCTATCGCTGAAATTACAGACGGTGCAGATGGTAGGTCGGTAGGTGCCTTCTTTTACCCAAATTTGAGTGGCTGCCGTAGCATTGTCAAGCACGGCTTTGAGGTTGCCAGCTGCATCGGCCCAAGAGCTACCCGAGCCGGTCCCATTTTGGGCGACAAAGACCGTTTGCGCTTGTATTTGCTGTGCAAAAAACAATGTAAAAAGCAAGGTAAAGTTGGGTATGATTTTTTTCATGGGTGCTTATATGACATGAGAAATTAACAGCTCCACACCTTAGAAATTCGACATGGAGAATGAGCAAAAAGCTTGTTGCTTAATCGTCTAATGTCTTTTGTCTAAAGTCTAAAGTCTATCTTTGCAAGCATTTTTTAGCAAACGAAACCACTGCAAATGTACAAAGGAAAAAAGGTCATCGTCGTGTTGCCAGCTTATAATGCGGCGCTGACACTCGAAAAAACATACGCCGAAATCCCATTCCCGCTGGTTGACGAAGTCATCCTCTGCGACGATGCCAGCCGTGACAACACCGTGGCTTTGGCAAAAAAACTGGGTATCAACCACGTCATTGAACACCAGAAAAACAAGGGCTATGGCGGCAATCAGAAGTCACTTTACCGCAAGGCCCTTTCACTCGGCGGTGACATCGTCATCATGCTCCACCCCGACTACCAGTACACGCCACTACTGATTCCCTCATTCGTGAATATCATCGGCGAAGGGCTTTATCCCGTCGTTTTGGGCAGCCGCATCCTCGGCAAGGGGGCGCTTCGGGGCGGAATGCCAATGTACAAGTACATCTTCAATCGTTTTTTGACGCTTTCGCAAAACCTGCTCATCAGTTACAAACTGTCTGAATACCACACGGGCTATCGGGCTTTCAGTCGGGAGGTGCTGCTTGGCATCAACTTCGAAGCGAATTCAGACGATTTTGTTTTTGACAATGAAATGCTCTCACAAATCGTCTTCGCTGGTTTCGATATTGCCGAAGTTACTTGCCCTACGAAATATTTCGAGGAGGCCTCTTCCATCAATTTCAAACGGAGTATGAAGTACGGGATGGGGGTGATGCGAGTGTCACTCTGCCATTTTATCCAGCGACTCGGGCTGGCTAAATTCCAGATGTACCAACAACCAAAGGGGGAAATCAGGGATTAGGGAATTGGAACTCGAAAAATTCTCCATTTCTGTTCTCAATGCTCTCGATGCTCCACGTATTCAATGGCTTTGATACCGAAATAAATGGCGGCCAAAACTAGGGTATATGTGAGTGTTGCAGTCATTCTTGTGCTGGATGGGTAATGGCAGTTTTGTTTTAGATGCCTTTCTTGATTCGCAAAGGTCAGGATCTTTTTTTGAAAAACTATCGCAATTGTCATTTTGGTATTTGGTTATTGGATTGGCAAGATGTGATTCGCTTCACCACCAAATGACAAATGACTTTCAATGACAAAATCCGACCTAAAAATCTTCCTGGACGACTGCGTCGAAAAGTACAACCAGCCCAACTTTCTGGAAAGTGACCCCATTTGCATTCCACACCGTTTTTCAAAAAAAGAGGATATTGAAATCAGCGCCTTTTGGACAGCCATACTCGCCTGGGGCCAGCGCAAAACCATCATCAACAAGGCCAGCGAACTCTTCAGCCTTATGGATGGGGCGCCCCATGATTTCATTTTAAACCACCAAGAATCTGAACGCAGACCTTTCCTGGGTTTCGTTCACCGAACTTTCCAAGCAACTGACACGCTGTATTTTTTGGAGTTCTTCCAATGGTTTTACCAAAACCATAAATCACTGGAAGAGGCATTTTTAAAAAAAATGCAACCTAACGACCTTCATGTTGGCGATGGATTAGCGGGCTTCCGAGAGCTTTTTTTCTCTTTGCCTGACTCACCTATACGTACTCGCAAGCATGTTCCATCCCCCGCAACGAAGTCTTCTTGCAAACGCTTAAACATGTTCCTGCGCTGGATGGTCAGGAGTGACGACCATGGTGTAGATTTTGGTATCTGGAAAAACATCAAGTCCTCGCAACTGCTTGTTCCCCTCGATGTGCATGTGGAGCGTCACGCTCGCCGGTTCGGCTTATTGGAGCGCACACAAACCGACTGGTTAGCCGTACTGGAACTGACGGAGCGACTGCGTGAATTTGACAGAGAAGACCCCGTAAAGTATGACTTTGCACTATTTGGGCTGGGAGCCTTGGATGACAATGTGTTTTAATTTTCGAAAAAAGGCATTAATCATTGATTAATACCTTTTCAATCGAGCACCTCCAATACAAATCGCTGGTAATTTCCGCTTCCATGTTGGTCATTTTGGCAGCGCATATCGGCCATCTCTGGTAGTTGCTTATCCCGATTATCATAGGAGGGACGAGTTTGCAGCCATTTTGCATTGCTGAAATCTGCGTTGGAAACAAAGGGCAGCAAACCCACAGGGTCAAGAATGGAGGTGGCGCAGGTGTTGTCAATGGCGGCTTTATCGATTGCCCGGATGGCTTCTGGGTCAAAAACAAAGGAAGTCATTTCCTGTGCAAGCATTTCAGCAGTGAGCGGGTTAGGCTGGTCGTTTCCTTCAATTAAATTATTGATTGTCAGCGAATTGTACTCTTTCACCCATTGCGCCAGCAAAAAGCCATTGTTCATCAGGGCAGCTTCGAAGGAAAGCAGGGCATAAAGTTCGTAGTCCTTTTTGAAGCATTTTAACATGCCCGTGGAGATGAAAAAATCACCACCCGGCAAGGTGAAGGCAATTCGCTCGGCGTCGTTTTTGAGAATATAAACTTTCCACTGACGGCCTTGATCCCATTTATTGTAAATGGGCGATTGCCTATCGAGGTGC
>JAHEAS010000348.1 GCA_024642645.1 Saprospirales bacterium
CCTCCTTACCTTTTTTCCTTGGATGGCATTGATTATCAAAACGTTACATCGTTCGATAGTCTCTCGGGAGGCGATTTTACAGTCTTTCTTTTAAATGGGGAAGGTTGTGTAACGGAACATTCGGTAGAAATACCCACAGTTCCACCGCTGGTCGTCAGTGTACAAGATGCAACGGTCGTTTGTGGGAATGAGGTGCTGCTGAATCCACAAGTATCAAGCGCCATAGCGTACAAAGTGCAATGGGCTGATGGGTTGGAAAGCGATGTTTATACAGCGACAACACCGGGAGTTTATGCGCTAAAAGTGAGCAATGCTTGTGAAACGATGGAAGCTTCTATCAATGTGACGCTTGAACAAGGCGACTCCGATTCGCCGTTTTATATCCCAAACGCCTTCTCTCCGAATAGCGATGGCATCAACGACCTTTTGTTTTGTTATTTCCCGCCTTCCACACAAGTGCTTGATTTTCAGTGGAAAATCTTCAATAGATGGGGTGATTTGTTGTTTGAATCAACTGACTACGAAGCAGGTTGGGATGGCATTTTCCAGAACAAACAGCTAATGCCCGGTGTGTTTGTTTGGTGGATTTCGGTAAAAATAGACGCTTGTGGACAGGTGTATGAGATTTTCAAGAAAGGGGATGTGACGATTTTAAGATAGGCAAACGAAAGCGAACCACGACAATAGCCAAGAGGAATCAAACTTGATTTATGCTTACAATCATTGACGCCTGCTAAGTATGAAACGAAAACTCTGCATCAAGATAATATACAGCAATCCTCCAATTGGCATCACCAAAAGGCACCAGCCGAGCACAGCTACCAAATTGGAAGTGCCTAGGTCAACCAACGCCGCCGTGAAGTTTTTTGCGAACGCATCAGCCATGGTATCCAGGGAGAAATTGGCGGGCGTGATGCCCGTCAGCCATTCCCCCACCCGCACGAAAGGGATGAGCAAAAAGATTTGCAAGGGATAAATCAGGTAGCTGACCAGCAGCATCAGCGGTAGGTTCAGCCGCCAACGAACGGAGATGGCCCCCATCATCAAGGTAGTGACACCCAACACAGGAAAAACGCCCAACAACAGCCCTATGGTGGAACTGGCAGCCAGTGCTTTGGGAGTAGCGCCCTGTTTCAGAAAGCCTTTGAATTTTTCTAAAAATAGTATTTTACGCATGTAAGAGGTTGGTGGCGGGGGATGGTGCTGCAAAGAACTTTAAGTTTCGCCAAAAGTTGTTGCTCAAGGGCAAATAATTGTCCAATTTTCAGAATTGGCAAAAATCGGTAACGGTAAAATGTTCTTTTTCAAACTTAACACGCACAGTCGTGGCAACTTTTTTGCTTCTGCATACGAACTACTAGAAAAGAAACCTTGTCCCCCATTTTTATCCATTCAGCATTTTAATGATAATTCTCAATTTTTAATTGCGAAAAAATTGGATACATTTCGCCCCGAATAGCAGATTCAATATGTCACAACTGGCTCATCGCATTTACATCACCACGCTGACAAGCATTGTCATCTTTGTCTTTTTCTTCCTGTTGCTCAAAGGAATCCCCTACTACAGCACATCCATCGAGGAGCGGTTTTACCACCCCGACCACAACCTGTTCAAGCCTAGTGGCATGTTCGGGCATGGCTTGGGCATCATCGGTACGCTGCTGATAATCATTGGGGTATTTGGCTACCAGGCCCGCAAGAAGTTCAAATCGTGGGCGAGGCTAGGGCGGTTGAAATACTGGTTGGAGTTCCACATTTTCCTGTGCAGCCTGGGGCCTGTGATGATTCTTTTCCACACGGCTTTCAAGTTCGGCGGCATCGTGTCCATCAGCTTTTGGAGCATGGTGGCGGTGGTGGCTAGTGGAGTCATTGGGCGGTTTATTTATGGTCAAATTCCCCGCACTATCGGCGGTCGTGAATTGAGTTTGACGGAGGTGCAGTCCATGAAAGCCAACATGGGCGAGCTGCTGAAGGGGCAGTACCAACTTAGCGAATCTGGCTACCAGGCCGTACTAGCCGCAGTGAACGTGTCCCGGCAAAAATTTGGCACTAACCTGCTTTCGAGCATATTCAACAAATATTTGGAAGATAAGAAGACCCTACGCCAAGTGAAAAGCGCCCTTAGGGAAAACGGGGTGGCCAGTACGGACATCCGGAAGGTGTCAAAGCTGGTGAACAACGAACTGTCCCTAAACAACCGTATTGAGCGCCTCGCTACTATGCAAAAATTGTTCAAATACTGGCACGTGGCTCATCTCCCATTTGCCTTGATAATGCTTGTGATAATGGTCATTCATGTTGTTATCACGATGACGATGGGAGCTAGATGGGTGTTTTAGTTTGCAAGATGAATATCGACAACCCAACCTAAAACCATAATCCATTCAATAAAATGATTCTCGAACAAATCATCATTTACGCATCCGTACTGCTGTTGGTCTTAATCGTCCTATGGTTTTACATCAGGCTGCAAAAAAAGACTTCGAAAAAAACAGCGGAAAAGATTGAAATCGCCAAGCAAATCGGCATGCACGAGCCGGTTTCCTTGCACCCTGTGATTGACCTCGGCACCTGCATCAAAAGCGGTGCTTGCATTGAAGCCTGCCCGGAAAAAGACATTATCGGCATCGTACACGGTCGAGCCAGTTTGGTAAATGCGGCAGAGTGCGTGGGGCACGGGGCCTGTTTTCATGCCTGTCCAGTGGAGGCGATTTCATTGGTCATCGGGACGGAAAAGCGGGGCGTGGACCTGCCGCACGTCAGTGAAAATTACGAAACGAACGTGCAGGGCATCTACATCGCAGGGGAGTTGGGCGGAATGGGCTTGATAAAAAACAGCGTGGAACAGGGCGAGCAGGCAATGAACAGCATCGCCCTAACTTTGACCAAAAAAAACAGCGACAGTTACGATGTGGTCATCATCGGGGCAGGACCGGCGGGCATTTCCGCTTCGTTGACGGCCAAAAAACATGGCCTGAAATTCCTCACGCTGGAGCAGGATTCACTGGGTGGCACGGTGTTCAATTTCCCCCGCTCCAAAGTCGTGATGACGGCCCCAGTGGAGTTGCCGCTGCACGGCAAAGTCCGGCTGTTTGACACCAGTAAGGCAGAACTGCTGGCGCTATGGAACGAGGCACTGTCGAAAAATGGCATCACCATTCAGGAGCACACAAAAGTGGAAGGCATCCAACTGGATGGTGATATTTTCCGGGTAATGACAGCCAAAGGCGAGGAAATCAAAACCAAAAACGTGCTACTCGCCATCGGTCGCAGGGGCAGTCCACGAAAGCTTGGCGTACCGGGAGAGGGGCTGGAGAAAGTGGCCTACCGCCTGCTCGAACCGGAATTGGTCATCGGTAAAAATGTGGTCGTGGTAGGCGGCGGCGACTCGGCCATCGAGGCGGCGCTATCGCTGGTGGAGCAAAACACCGTGGTGCTCAGTTACCGCAGCGATGCCTTCAGTCGGGTGAAACCGAAGAACCGGGAAAAGCTGGACACCGCTATTGCCGAAGGCAAAATTGAGGTGAAACTGAAGTCGAACGTGGTGAAGATTGACAAGGAACTGGTGGAACTGGCAGAAACCGGCGGCACACAAGCGTTGAAAAACGATTTGGTATACATCTTCGCTGGGGGCGAGTTACCGACACAGTTTTTGCAGAAAACGGGGGTGGAGATAAAGAAAAGGTTTGGGTACACGGTAAAGAAGCATAGATGAAGTTAAAGGTAGTACATATTATCCTCCTCCTTACCCTGTTCGCCAGCAGGGCCATCGCCCAGCTCTCCCCCGGTGACCTCTCCAACGCACACGCCAAGCTGGAGGGCATGTCCAATTGCACACAGTGTCACGTGCTCGGCAGCAAGGTTTCAAACGACAAATGCCTCGACTGCCACAAGGAAATCAAGGCGCTGATTGACAAACGGGTGGGCTACCACATCTCCAGCGAAGTGAAAGGAAAGGACTGCGCCACCTGCCACAGCGACCACCATGGCCGCAATTTCGACATGGTCCGGTTTGATGAAAAAAAATTCAACCACAACCTCGCCTACTACGAACTGGCCGGAGCGCACAAAAAAGTGGACTGTCGGGACTGCCACAAGCCGGACAATATCGCCGATTTTGACCTGAAAAAACGAAAGGATACCTTCCTCGGCCTCGGCAAACAGTGCCTCGACTGCCACGACGATTACCACCAAAAGACCCTTGCCAACGACTGCACGAAGTGTCATGGGATGGACGATTTCAAACCCGCCACCAAGTTCAACCACGACAAAACGGACTTCGCCCTAGCGGGTAAACACAAAACGGTGGATTGCAAGGAGTGCCATAAAATGGAGGTGAAAAATGGAAAGGATTTTCAGCACTTCGCTGATGTACCCTCCAAAAACTGCAACGCTTGCCACGATGACCCTCACCGCAACCACCTTGGCACGGATTGCAAGCAATGCCACAACGAGCAGTCCTTTGAGAACACCAGCAACCTCAACCGTTTCAACCACAACCAGACAAACTTTACATTAAAAGGCAGCCATAGAAAAGTGGACTGCCGAGACTGCCACAAAATGGATGCCGCCACGCCGACCTCCGTTTTTCAGGACCGATTGGGGGTAAAAACGAGCGAGTGCGCTACCTGTCACAAGGACGTTCACGAAGGTAAATTCGGGACGGACTGCGCTGGATGCCACAATGAGGATTCCTTCCGAAAAATCTCCTTCAGTAAACTGGAGAATTTCAACCACACACTAACGAGCTTCGAGCTGGCAGGTAAGCATGC
>JAHEAS010000349.1 GCA_024642645.1 Saprospirales bacterium
AACAGGGAATTGCCTGTTTCTATTTTGAGGCTTTTGATGAAATCTGGAAAGATGCCGCTAATCCAGAAGGTTCTGAAAACCACTTTGGATTGTTCACCCTCGATGGAAAAGCCAAATACGCCTTATGGAAGTTGGTGGACAAAGGTATTTTTAAAGGATTGTCGAGGGGAGGGAACCCTGTTGCCAAAACTTATGAAGGGAACGAGGAGGCATTGTTAAAAGAAGTGCTGCTTCCACCGGTCAAAAAACGGATGGTAGGACAGCATTGAAAAATTTCAAAATCAGCGACAAAGCGATTCAAACCATATTAATCAACAAACGAAACAACTAACAACGATGAGTACTTCAAAAACAGCCGCACATAAGGTTCCTTTCGGGCAAAAAGTTGCCTTCGGATTTGGTATGCTCGCCAATCAAATGTTCCCTGCTGCCTTGGGAATATTCATGGTGGTCTTGGTACAAAATTTAGGTTTCCCGGGTTGGATGTGGGGAGTTATTTACTTTTTCCCAAGAATTTTTGATGCCTTCACCGACCCTATCATGGGTTTCATTTCGGATAATACCAAATCCAAATGGGGCAGGCGCAGGCAGTATGTTTTCATTGGTGCTATTATCATGGGGATATCCTTTGTAATCATGTGGCAATTGTATAAAGAAAGTGGTGTAAATTATAACTTCTTATATTTCATGTTCTGGTCTTTCATGTTTTACTTAGGGCTTACCATATTTAGTGTGCCATATGTGGCGATGGGATATGAAATGAGTGATGATTTCCATGAACGCACAAATATCATGGCCATTGCCCAGTGGATAGGTCAATGGGCGTGGGTAATAGCGCCTTGGTTCTGGGTAATTATGTACGATAACGGCCCTGACGGATGGTTTCCAACAGCAGAAAGTGCGACAAGAACCCTTGCCGTTTGGACAGGTCTCATCTTGATGTTAATTGCCATCATACCCGCCATATTTATAAAAGGTAAATCCACCTTAAACGAAAAATATTCGGAATTAACCCTGAAAAATATTGGTGGAAGTTTTAATGAAATCATCGAAGGTTTTAGGGAAGCGCTTAAGATTGTACCATTTAGAAAACTGTGCATCGCTACTTTCTTCATATTTAATGCCTTTAACACAGTAGCTACTTTCACCTTTTTTGTAATTGTTTACCATTTATTCAATGGAGATGCCGCCGCCGCCAATGCAGGTTTTTGGCCAACGCTTTTCGGATGTTTAGGTGCACTGTCCACTACTTTTATCGTCATTCCCACCGTAACTTGGTTGTCTCGCAAATTAGGGAAGAAAAAAGCCTTCCTTTGGTCGCAGGGAATTTCCATTATTGGCTACGTAATGCTATGGTTTCTTATTATTCCCGGAAAACCCTATATGTTCATTTTTGCCCTGCCTTTCTTTGCATTTGGAATAGGAAGTCTTTTTACACTTATGATGTCCATGACTTCTGATGTTATTGATTTAGATGAATTGAATACCGGTAAGCGGCGAGAAGGTATTTTTGGTGCTATATATTGGTGGATGGTTAAGTTCGGTTTTGCTATTGCCGGAGGTTTGAGTGGTGTTATTATATCCATAGTTGGCTTTAAAGAAGGGGTTCCGGGGGTTGACCAGGAAGGTGCCATTACGGGTCTGCGCGCTTTCTTTTCTGGACTTCCCATAGCGGGTACCCTTATTGCGATGTATGTGATGAGCGATTATGATGTCACCGAAGAGCGGGCGCTTGAAATACGGGCAGCCATTGACCAGAAAAATGCGGCCAAGTAAAGTTCATCTATTGAAAATGGGATGAAAAACGAAATTCATTTCATAATTATAAATGGCTTTCAAACTGTAAAACGAATATACTATGTCATTTAGACCCGGAAAAAATTTGGCCCTATCGGGAATAGACTACACAGGCAAATCACCCGAAGAGCTTCAAAGCCGCTTTCGGCAAATATTGGAAGATGGCATACACGGCATTTGTTACAGCGCTTACGATGAAGGCCAAAAACCGGGTGATGTATTAACTGTCGAACAAATCCGGCGGCGGATGAAAATCATTGCCCCCTACACAAAATGGGTACGTTCATTTTCCTGTATCGAAGGCAATGAATTAGTGCCAAAAGTGGCTCGTGAGTTCGGACTGAAAACCTTGGTTGGCGCTTGGTTGGGCGACGACCCGGAAATGAACGAACGGGAAATAGCAGGCCTTATCCAACTTGCCAAGAAAGGGTACGTGGACATTGCGGTTGTGGGCAATGAAGTATTGTACCGGAATGACCTGACAGAAGAAGCGCTTCTGGATTATATCCAACGGGTGAAAGCAGCCTTGCCGGAGGTTCAGGTCGGCTATGTGGATGCCTATTACGAATTTTCTGACCACCCTAACATCACAGAGGCCTGCGATGTCATTTTGGCAAACTGTTACCCCTTTTGGGAGTTCTGCCACATGGACTACTCCCTGGTGTACATGAAGCAGATGTACCAAGAGGCGCTGGCAGCTAGCAATGGAAAAAAGGTAATTATCACCGAAACCGGGTGGCCGAGCCAGGGGAAAAGTCTTAACGGCGCTGAACCCTCACCGGAAAATGCCATGAAATACTTTATCAATACCCAACTATGGTCAAAGGCAGAGGGCATCGAGATTTTTTATTTCTCTTCGTTCGATGAATCTTGGAAAGTAGGCTCGGAAGGAGATGTTGGGGCTTATTGGGGTTTATGGGACATGCATGAAAACCTCAAATTTTAAAATCAAAAAGCATAGGCGCTTGAAGCTGGCAAACCGGGTTGTTTCGGATACCTTTCAGAAACTCACTGCCTGCTGTAAAACCAGTACCAAAGGTGCTTCCATTTTAATTTGATTAAAATATTGGCAAGGAATCTTCAAATGCAAGTTGCCGTAGCAGATTGAATTCCCGTTAGGGCAGCTCTGCCAACGCCTTGATGGCTTGGTTCATTTTTATAAAATTTTGGCGAGTGTCCTCTCCTATTTTCCTTAGAATCATAGCACTTAAAATGCCGGAGAAGTTTTCACCGTGAATCAGGTTCACCTGGCCGGGGCCTGTCTCTTCGATTTTGAAATAATGGTTCCCGTCGAACAGCCCTTTGAACCACAGCGAACCCAGCCAATCAAAATACTCGTTAGGCTTCACGGTCAATACCTTTGGCCTGAATGTCATATTGGAATCCCCATTCACCATGGTGTTTTGGATACGAGCGCCGGGTGTTATCCTGCCGCTGCTTTTCACGATGAAAGGATTCCATTTTTCATAGGATTCCAAGTCGGTGAGGATGTTCCAGACCTTCTCCTTTGGAGCGGCTATGATAATTTCAGTTTTGATTTGTGATTGCACTTTCCAATTGTTTTATTGATGATGCAAAGGTACCGGCACGGCAGGGCGATTCCATTAACAAAGGCATTCTCAAAGACCTGCTTTTCATGCTCCGTCAGCCTAATCATCATATTGATATAGCGGTAAATTAGCTTTAAAATACGAGGTGCTGTGTTCTTCCTGCTGTGCGCCGCCTTGGCATCTCGACCAAAAGTCGGGATGCCAAGGCGGAGACAACCGTGACGGCAACCATGGCTTGAAAGGTCAAAATTGAAGGAATTTGATTTACGCTGTACTAATCGAAATTATTCTTGGTCGAGCTTCTTCACCATCGTCAAAATCGTCGCCAGCGCTTTCCTTTTACCTGTTTTTAAATGATTCTTGTAAACGCCTATTGAGTGCTATATTAAGCGCTTTTAGCATTTTTCCAATATTTAATCATCAATGCTTCCACATTTTCGTGCTTCTCCTTGAGGGTATTTGTTGCAATCCAAATGGGTGTGCCATAACTATTGAAATTCAATTTCATAAGTCGTTTACCCCAAGCACCTTGTTGCCTTTCCATGTAAGCCTCCGGGTTTTTGACATAAATACCAATAAGCTTTGTGCTATTGATTTTCATGGTTTTAATAGCCGTTACATCGCCCCAGCTTACTGGAATAGTAGCAAAAGTGGTCTCGTTTGAAATGCCTTCATAGGTCAAAGTTAGGCTTCCTTTTTTTGACAATATCTGTCGAGCAAACAAGAAAAAACCAAATCCAAAAAATGTAATGGAAAGTCCGCCAACAACTTGAATAACAATTGGACTTCGTCGCAAATCCCTTGAACTGCCTGCCGCAATAGATTCAGAATCCATCAAGAACCAGATGCCCAAGGCCACAAATGCCAAAGCTCCAAACAAGAAAATCATTTGTTTGAATCTACTAGGCTGAATGATAGTTGTTTCCATCTCTATTTGAGTCACGCTTGGTTCAACTTCTTCACCATCGTCAAAATCGTCGCCAACGCCACCGTCTCCCCCGTTTCATCATACACATCCACCAAAAACTTCACGATGCCCTTGGCCACGTCCTCCTCGCTTTTTTTCTCCTGGTCAATTTTTTCCTTCACCGTCAGCCGCACGCCGATGGTCATGCCGGGATAGACGGGCTTCGTGAAACGGCACTCGTCGAGGCCATAATTCAATAGCACTGGCCCCTTTTTCGCATCCACGAAAAGGCCCGCCGCTTTGGAGAGGATGAAATAGCCGTGAGCAACCCGCCCTGTGAAGATGGTGCCTTCGAGCGCCGTGGCGTCCATATGGGCGTAGAAATTGTCGCCGCTCACGTTGGCGAAATTGGTGATGTCCGCTTCGCTAACGGTGTGCTTGGCGGTGACAACTGTTTCGCCGATTTCCAGTTCTTCGAAATGTTTGCGGAAAATATGCACGTCCTTTTCTACCTGCC
>JAHEAS010000350.1 GCA_024642645.1 Saprospirales bacterium
AAGTTCTTGCAAACTCGAAAGGTAAATGTCATTCTATCGGGTGTAAATCCTGACGTTAAGAAGGAACTGGACGATGCTGGCCTTACAGCAGTCATTGGAGAACAAAATGTCACATCAAACATCCAAGTGGCCATCCAGCGGATGAAAGCGTTACATCCTTAACCCGCATAGTACATTTTAACAAATCAACCAGTCCGATTAACACCTTTTTTTTATCGGCAAAAAGCATTTGGGTTAGCTGAAAAAATAGTAAATTGCATGTTTTGATTTTACAGCCTATCCATGTTTACCCACTGTTCCAGTGATTAATTTTGGAGTCCCAATCTCCAAAAAAAATCAGGCTTTTCAATTATTCTTGATTTTCCAAATTCGCAGACAAATACCTCCTCATTTTATGCTTTTTAAAAAACTATTTTAGTTTTTACCTTAGAAATTAAGAATTTTTAAAATTCTCTCCTACATTCGCAAGAAGCGAACATTCTTTTTTTACAATCCATTCAAGATTTCAACGCCTAAGTTCGTCGGCGTACAAGTAAAAATCAACTGCGCGCCAAAGCTTGTAAATTCATATTTTACGGCTGTACGACATCCGACTAAAGCTGGCTGACTTTAAATTAAGGCGTGTCCTGAGTGAAAGAATAAAGTAACGAATTCCTCCAAGAGGTTGTCAATTGCTACTTGCGCATTGAAATTGAAAAAAAACTTCACCCCATCCTGCCATTAGGCAGATTTTAGACCAGCTCAATAAGAACTTTTAATTAAACTGATTAGACCATTGAAAACTACAATCCTGAATTTGCTACCGTTCACATATCGGACTACCACTTCAGTCCACTAAGGTAGCAGCACAATCAGCGCTGACCTTTCCATGTCTTTGTTGAGCAAAATCAATGGCGCGACGAATCATGGAACGATTGCTTAGATAGCGATATCTACTGCAAAAGGGTATTCTATAGCCCGTCAACGTTGATGAAATAATTTTCATTGCTGACCAAAACCTTAATGGTCAGCTTTGGCAAAACCAAAAACATATGAGCAACACAACGAGCATTAGCGATTTGAAAAAATTCTTGACAAAAAACAAGGGCCTCGACTTGGCTTCCGTCAACCTGAAGGATGAGGATACCTTGTCAACATTCAAATGGGACAATAAAAAAGCTGACCATACAGCGTTATTGAAGCTACTCCAAGCCTACCAACGAATTTCAAAATTGCTACCAAGACCAGAAGACAAACTGACCATCTCCTTATTGAAGGATGACATCAACTCCGCATTGGTTGTCGCCAGTATTTCCAAAGAAAAATTCCTGGCTAATTATGCAAACCAATTCGAAACCCATGGGCTTGATGCTTCTGCCTTTTATGAAAATGCCGCTACGGTAAAGACAAATGTGCTGTTGGAGTATATGCGCCTAAAACAGCAAGGAGAACCCCACATCAGCCAGACCAACCTTCAATCAAAAATATAGCCGCCATGAGTATTAATAAAAATCTCCCCAGTTTTGAATCGCTTTTCGGTGACCTTGACTTCAAAAAAGGCGACGAAGGACGCTCCGTTTATTCACCTGCTGCCTATCTGGCTGATTTGCTCCAATTGCTGGAAGACAATTTCATGTTCAAGGACGGTGAAATGGAAGGAAGACGGAATGACATTGCGGAGGACCTCCTTTTGAACACGGAAAATACCTTCACATCCATTCCATATCTGGATATCGTCAACAAATTGCTGGAGAAAAACATAGTCGGAAGCGGCAGTGATGGGTCAAAAGCATACGATATATTAAAGTCAAAAAAATTCCCTTTCAACCTCCCATTTGACCTTGAAAACGAGCGCTATAAAAAATTACTTTCTTTTGTCGGCACAGCAGGCGAAGATATTTACAGATTGTTCAGTGCCAACACCGCCATTGATGCGACGACCGTGGCAAGGGAATATTTGGGGATTTCCCGGGACGAATTAAACGCCATCCTATTCACGCCACAACCTTCGGCCATCTCCAATTACCTGGATGAATATTATGGCCTTAAGAATGGCAAACCGAAGACTGAGTTGGGCACTACCACAACCGCCAAATTGGAAGATGTGGACGTATTTATCAAAAATAGCAACCTGAGTGGGGCGGAATTAAGGCAACTATTGTGGCAAGACCTGAGCGAAAAATCCATCAACAAATCCAAAGTTGGGGCAAATGGCCAGCCATCTAGCGAAATAGCAGTCGCTGTAAATTTCTATACCAACCAATCAGACAAGGCCGGATATGCCGCTTTGAACAATGATGAAACCAAGCTGGTATGGCAGCCCATATCTGGGAAAAGCACGGCCATCTCACAAGCCTGGTTTGTCAGGGCAAGCCAGTTCATAAGATTGTCTAGAAAGACAGGTATTTCATTTGGTGAACTCGACTTAATACTGCGCAGTTGTTGTGAAAACACCCTGGATGAAAAAGCTGTCCAATACATCGCTATCATAAAACAGTTGCATGATAAATATGAGCAGCCGTATGATGTGCTGTGCAGCCTTTTCACAGACATTAATGTATATGGCATTGGAAATGAAAGGGAACCCGAAGGGCTTTTCAACAGCATTTTCAATCAAAAACTGGCCTCTTTTGAAAAAAAATACCTGAACTATTCCGAATACGAGCCAGCGCAATATTCAAGTTATGATAGGTTGGTTTGCACTGGCGACGTGCTTGCCGATTCCAATATGGAATTCAGAAAGCGGCTACAAAAGGCGCTAAACCTGCCGCAAAAAGACTTCACCTATATTGTCACACATTTCAGGGAGCGGTATGCCAACAAGGAACATCTTTTCTCCGAAAATCGAGCCTTTGGATTACAAGCCATTTCTTTGTTGCACCGCATTGTGAAGTTGACCGAAATATTGGACATTAATTATGTCGAGTTTTTTGAGCTGTTGGATTTAATTGAAAGGGACCCTTCCATTCGGAATTATGCCCAATTCGACCTCCTCATCCAGTACATGCCAAACGAACTGGACTGCCACCGCATTTTGGAGTGCAACCATTCAGCTGATAACGATAAGCAAAGCATATTCTGGCTGACACAAATCCTCATTTCCATTGGCCAATGGATGCAGTCGAGCGACTTTACTACGGAAGAGTTGAAGATGATGCTGACCGGTGACTATCGCACCGAAAAGGAAAGAGAAGCTGCAAAAACTCGTAAAATGGCCTTCCTAAACGAGTTGCTCACCCAATTCAGAACGGTGGCCTTGAGCGAGAATTCATTTGTTTCTTCTCAATTTGATTTTAGAACGAGCAAGCATGTTCACCGCCATTTGTTGGCAGATGAAAGCGGCATATTGTCTGCAAAAGACAAGCGCTTGGTGAACTTTGACGAAATGAAAGCTGAAAATGGCGCTTATGGCGCTTTAAGTACGTTGGAAAAATTGCACCCAAAGGATTTTGTGGGCATAGGATTGGAGGAGAAAATGCTCGACAAGATATATTATAACCTCACCATTAAAGGCTATATAGATGAAGAAGGCAATTTGGTAGAAGCAGCCTTTCCAGCCAATCCGGATAATTTCAGCATCAACTACCGGGGCGACGAAAGGGAATTGATATTTTCCCTCATCAACAATCTATACGAAACCGAAGTCGAAAACAACAACGGCTCAGAAGGAACGCCCGAGGTTGCGGTATATATCTCGGATTTTGATGAACTGGGACTTGATAGCATCCGCAAATTGGAGCTTTACGACAACCTCATGTTCAATGGCTATATTGACGAGCAAGGAGTGCTGCTTCAGCCCGATTTCTTTTCAGATATAGACAACCAATCCACATTTGAAATCAATGCAGGAATTGGCGGCTACTCCAAAGACGTGTATGCGGTTTTCAAGAAAAATATTGACACTTTCGAAGAGGATAAATTAAAGCTTGACCCGGCGATATTTGAAACATTGGCACTCAAGGAAATCGAACTGCAGGACTTGCTCGAAAACTTGAATTTCAATGGATATACTGACAAAGAAGGCTATTATATTGCCAAGAATAAAATCCTTGAACTCAACATAAGGGATTTCAATTTGGCACTGGCATATTACCCATATAGAAAGGCTATTCTTGATGCTATAAAAGAACAAATTCTTCAGTTTAAAAAAGGATATTATGCCGTAAAACGGGAGATGTTGTCAGAGGTGGCCAATATGATTGTGGCAGATTTGGTGATGAAGTTTTTGAACGATGACGTGCTGGAAAATGGCATGATGAGCGACGAAGCAATTGCATTTTTCGCCAATCCAGACAATGCGCAAGAACTTGTTATTAGCCCATATTTCACCAGTCAGGACACGCAGGTAGTTTTCAATACCATCAGTCAAATAATCCAAACTGCAAACCAATACAAGGTCACTTGGGCCGATTTTGAAAACATCGGACTAGTTGGTGATGAAATAACAGATTTGTGGCAAATGCTGGAAGATGGTGGGTTCTTGAATTACAATCTTATACCTCAAGATAAAATCCCGTTTTTCCAGAATATCAACAATGCGTTGTTGTTTGAAGTGGTAGGCTATGAAGATTTTGAGAAGGACCTCTTTTTTATGTACCATGCTATCGTCAAAACAATGGACGAAGGCATCAAGGAAATAAGCGGCCAACTCCAGTCATTCGCCCAAGCCCAGGAAACGCTGCTATTTACGGGCCTCCAAGACTATTTTGAAATGCCGGCCGACTTTGCGAAAATGCTCTGCGGCCATATCTGGCAAAACCAAAAGAATTTGGTGGAAGAACTCATGCTGCC
>JAHEAS010000004.1 GCA_024642645.1 Saprospirales bacterium
CCCCAACCACCGGAGATGGCATTTTTGAAGGTGCTGTTGGTATAAACCACGTTGTCATCTGCTTGGATGTCGTTGCGGATATGGCCACCAGAACTGGTGGAGGTGTTGGCGTCGAAAGTGCAACCGATCAAGGTGTAAGATGCATTGCGGACACGGGCTGCGCCGCCCACCCCAGCAGTATTGGAGTTGTTGGTGAAGCTACAGTTGGTAATCACGAAATTATCAGCGTTCGTAACGGCTGGCAAGCTATCGGTCACACAATAGAGCGCACCAGCGTTGGCAGCCGTATTTTCTGAAAACGAAGAATTCGATAGCGAAAGGTTGGTGCAATTGGTAGCGTAAAACGCACCTGCATTCGAGGAGGCCGTGGCGTTGTTGTTTTTGGTAAATGTGCAGGAATCTACGTCCACGCCATCGCAAAGGGTCATGTAAAGCGCCCCAATGCCTGCATTGTCCGAAAAAGTACATTTCTTAATCTCGGAGCCATCGGCAGTGGAAGCGAGGTAGATAGCGCCACCCGTTGCCCCAAAATTGTTGTTCAGGTTGCAATTGCGCACAACTACCGGACTGAGCGCTGCAATACCGCCGCCACTGGAAGTTGGTCCGCTGGCAGCCGTATTCCCGCCGGAAATGGTGAAGCCATCAATCACGGCACTGCCCGACAGCCCCAACCCAACGGCCACCACGTGCATCGCATTGTCCGTGCGGTTGGCGGTTAGGTTGCCGGGGATGTCATTGCCGAGGAGGTCTCCACTGAGTATGGTGACGTTGGCAGATGGATTACGTTGGCTAAGCGCTGTTTCTGTACCAGCAAAGCCCCCGTAGAGGGATACGCCGCCAGGTACGGTAAAAGGAACTGTAGGCAAAGACGGCTTGTAGGTGCCCGCCGCTACCCAAACTTGGCCAGTCGCAGTGCCAGCAAGTGCTGCTTCGAGACTGGAGAAAGCATTAACCCATGAAGTACCATTGTTGGTGCCAGTGGCATTTTGCTTTACAAAAACCTGTGCGGACAGGCTCATACTAAAAGCAAGGAACAGGGAAAATGAAAGGTAAATTTGCTTCATATTGAATGTTTTTTGTTTTTGAAAAAATTGAGTTTCAAATTGTGGGCGAAAAGGTAGGGCAAAACAAAATGATTTTTTAGCTGCTGTATTGCAAATTCATTCTTGAAAGTCCAGCCGCCCCTGTATTGACTGCTAAAAAAAATCCCAGCAAGCATCGCTTGCCGGGATTTTCAACTTAGCTCCTAAATAAAATTGTTAACGTGCAATCAGGAAGGGCAAAGCCTTCACGGTATTCCCATTCTCCATTCTGAGAAAATAAGTCCCATTTTGCAAATTACCCAAGTCAAACTGAATGGTTTGCTGGCCTATTTGTACCACACCAAGGTCTTGAGCGAGTAACGTCTGGCCCATGAGGTTCACCACAGAAAGCCGGGTGCGGGCTTCTGTTCCGCTGTTGAGCAAAACATTGAGCCAATCCGTGGCTGGGTTGGGCATCAGTTGCAGCTCCGCTGCAATATCACCGTCATTACTCGGCAGTTGGATGAAATCAACGCCGCCGTTGCCGCCGGTGAAATTATTGTCAACAGGAAGTGGGAAAGTGCCACCGTTATCGAGTGCTACCCAAGGCTCGAAACCAGGGTTGGCGCCAGAGAGAAAGCCACTCGCAAAAACAACGGCCGAGCGACCTTTCCAGAAGCTGAGGTCGGCGGTGTACTTGGCCACTACGGTGCTGTTGTCGTTGGCAGGTGTCACGGCGATTTGATAGCTGGCGGCTGGCACGTCCACATAGCCCGAAAACTCAGCATAGTTTACATCGTCGAAGGCCACACCCCCGTTGGCGAGGATGTCCACTTCGGGGGCATCCGGTGAACCGTGGAAAAACAGCAGTGCCACATCTCCGGCGGCGGCCCGCTCACGGCCTTGGTCAAAAATTTCCAAATTGAAACCTGGGTTGCCGCCGACAATGCCGTTGGCTACCACGATGTAGGTTTTACCATTGTCCAAAGTTACATCGTAATCAACGAGCGCATCGCTGGCTGCGGTGCTGTTGCCGAGGGCAATGCCCAGGTTAAGATTTACGCCAGCTGGCACGGTGATGTACGGCGTGGCGGTGCGGAAAGCGAAGTCGTCGAGCAGTTTATCGCCGTTTACCCAAACATCTACTGTTGGCGTGGGAGAGTTGTGAATGACTTGCAGACGTGCAATTTTTGCCGTCGGCAATTCCACCACAGTACCGTCTGCTAGCACCACGATGATGGTGAAGCCGGGCGTGCCGCCCAAAAAGCCGGAGGCAATGGCGATACCCGCTTGGCCAGCCAAGCCGCTCACGTTGGCTTCGTAGGTTTCAACAATGGCGCTGCTTCCGGCTGGTTTTACATCCAGGTAGTAAGTGCTAGGGGCCAGTGATAGATAGTTGGCAAAGGAGGGGTAAGTGAAATCGGTAAGCAAGTTCCCGATGCCACGGGCAGCGATGTCCACTGCGGGTGCATCTGGCGAGCCGTGGTGTACGGCCAGGTCAAAATTACCTGGTGACATGGCTTGCTCTTGGCCCATGTCAAAAATTTCGATGTTGAATCCAGGGCCGGGCACGGTCACCAAGCCGTCGGCCACTGCGATGTAGCGCTTGCCATCTTGCAGCACGACCGGGAAGGTGGCGATGGCATCCGCCGCTGAGGCACTGTTGGCTGGTGCTACTGCAATGTTCAGCGTCACGCCAGCGGGCACGTCCACGAATGGCGTGGCTTTGCGGAATGCGAAATCATCGAGCAGCAAGTTGCCGTTCACATAGATGTCCACCTCCGTAGCGGCGGGGTCTGGTGAATTGTGGATGACCTGCAATTTAGCTCCCGTCACTGGAGTTGCAACGGCACTGAGCGGGAAAGTACCGCCGGTGCTGAGTGCTACCCAAGGCTCAAAGGCTGGGTTGTTGCCGCCAAAAAAGCCACTGGCAAACACGACCGCCGTGCGGCCTTTCCAGAAGCTGAAATCGGCATTGTAGCTGGCCACGATGGTGGAGTTGTCGTTGGCTGGTGTCACGTCGAGTTGGTAGCTGGCGGCTGGTACATTGGCCAATGAACTGAAATTGCCGAAAGCAATATTGTCAAAGAGCACGTTTCCGCCGGTCGTGATGTCCACCATGGGGGCGTCTGGGGAGCCATGGAAAAACAGGACGCCGACATTGTTGGCGCTGTTGGCCATCTCGCTGGCCATGTCGTAAACGAACAGGTTGAACGGCTGTGCGCCACCCACGACGCCAGCAGCTACCACCACGTAGGTGCCCCCAGCTTGGAATTGTACCGGGAAATTGGCGATGGCGTCGAGGGCGGAAGCGCTGTTGGCCGGAGCCACGGCGATGTCAATGTTCACGTTGGCAGGTACGTCAATGTAGGGGGTAGCAGTGCGGAAGACGAAGTTGTCCAACAGCAGAGCGCCGTTGGCGTAAATGTCAACATTGGGTGTCGGTGAATTGTGAATGATTTGAACTCGTGCCGTTTGAGCGGCAGCCCACGCCATTGTGATGAGCGTGAGCAGGAGGGTGAACTTTGCTCTCATTGATACATTTTTTTGGTTAGAAAATAAAATCGAGGGGTGAAACAGTGAAGGACTTTTTGGGTTTACGCCACGACGAGATTTGACGGGTGAATGACCATTTTCTAATCCAGTTTTAATTTCAGCATTGGAAGTTCGCAATTTTCCGACCGGCTTTTTTTCTTGGAAGTTGTGGGTAAAACGGGGTCTGAGGTATAGCTCACAGATTTCTCGAATTTACGTGAACCAGCTTACTACTTGATTGTTACGAAACGCTGAGGCTATGGCTTAACTGTCTTACTACTTTTGTTTTGTGCCTGGTCAATGTTCAATTCTTCACTATATCAAATGGTATCATGAAACAAACCTTAAACTGCACTCCTACCTTGCTTTTATTTACGGCTTTAATATAATGGGCTTCAACATTCTGCCACTTTTGCTGCAACCTCGATGAAGTGGTAACAATGTCACAAGCCTCCAAAAATCCCCTCAATACTAGGTCATTTGTCAACAGATTTTGCAGCTTTGCACCTGTTGTTCAGCCGCTCAAGTTTCAGATATTGCTAACATTACACCTTTCAAAACGAACCTGATTTTTCAACTTTTTAAAAACCACTTTCCGCTACTAAATCTAATTGTATGAAAAAAATTATCCAAACATTGCTACTGCTGTTCCTCTGCACGGCAGCATTTTCCCAAACAACCGTGCGGGGAATAGTCACAGACGCTAGTACTGGTGAATCGCTTATTGGTGCTACCGTGCTCGTCAAAAATACCTCAAATGGCACCGTCACAGAGCTGGATGGAAGCTATGAAGTGAGGGTTGAAAGCGGGCAGAACACGCTGGTTTTCACTTTTACCGGGTTCCAAGAAAAAACGGTGAACGTGGATGGCCGCAGCGAAATAAATGTCCAAATGGAATCAAGTTCTACCCTGCTGGACGAGGTGGTCGTCGTCGGTTATGGCGTTCAAAAGAAGAGCGTGGTTACTGGCTCCATCTCAAAAGTAAAAGCAGAAGACCTTAAAGACATGCCCGTTACCCGTATCGAGCAGAGCTTGCAGGGCCGAACCTCTGGTGTGCGGGTCACTTCAAGTTCGGGTCAGCCGGGTTCTGGCGCAACAGTGCGCATCCGTGGTACGACGACCATCGGCGACTCCAACCCGCTCTTCGTGGTGGATGGCGTGCCCATTGAGGGTGGAATCGACTACCTCAACCAGAGCGACATCGAGTCCATCGAGGTATTGAAAGATGCAGCATCGGCAGCCATTTATGGCGCACGGGCAGCCAACGGTGTTGTCATCGTCACCACTAAGCAAGGAAAATCGGGGGCCATGGAAGTCAACTACAGCGGCTATTACGGCGTACAAAACCCTTGGCGCCAACTTGACCTGCTCAATGCCTCCGAGTACGCTACCCTGATGAATGAGGCGTCTGTTAACGCAGGACAAGGCGTTGTTTTTGCTAACCCAGATGCATTGGGCGAAGGCACCGACTGGCAAAAAGCCATTTTCAATGAAAATGCGCCTATTCAAAACCACGAACTGAGCCTTTCCAGCGGCAGTGAGCGTTCGACTTATTATGCTTCCTTCGGCTATTTTGACCAAGATGGTATCGTCGGCAACCGGGACGACAGCCGCTACCAGCGCTTCACGGTTCGCCTCAATTCGAACCACAACGTGTCCAAAAGAATTAAGGTAGGTAACACCTTGGGCTATACCCGAACAGTGGGCAGGGGCGTTGCGGAGAACACCGAGTTCGGCTCGCCACTAGGCCGGGCCATCAACCTCGACCCCATCACGCCTTTGTACGAATCTGACCCCGCCGTGCTGGCGGAACCTCGTTATGCCAACAATTTCAATGCTTTGGTGCGAAACAAAAGCGGACAGATTTACGGCATCTCCGACATTATCACTTCTGAAATCCTGAACCCGGTAGCGGCGCTGGAAGTAGCGCAGGGAAGGGGCTACGCCGACAAGTTTGTCGGGTCGGTTTTCGGGGAACTGGAAATCATCAAGGGCCTAAAATTCCGCTCGAACATTGGTGCCGACCTTGCCTTCTTTGGCGGTGAAGGCTTCACGCCCATTTTTTACCTGAACGCTACCAACCAGTCGTTGGTCACCAGCTACAACCGCAGCTTGGGCCGTGGTTTGGTTTGGAACTGGGAGAACACCCTGAACTACGACTTTACCACTGGCGCACACCAAGTGACGCTGTTGGCTGGAACAACGGCTAAAAAATCCACTGGCCAGTTCCAGGGCGGCAATATCACTGACATTCCAGTGAACAGCATTGAGGATGCATCCCTGTTATTCGCTACCGACCCTGCCAGCCAGACTTTCTATGGTTACGAGTACGAAAACACACTGGCCAGCTACTTCGGCAGGGTCAATTACAATTTTGCTTCGAAGTACCTGCTCACAGCGCTGCTGCGGGTGGATGGTTCTTCCCGGTTTGGCTCCAACAACAAGTACGGTATGTTTCCTTCCGTTTCGGTGGGCTGGGTGCTAACGGAGGAAGACTTTTTTCCTAAAAACAATGCGATCAACTTCCTGAAATTCAGGGGGTCCTATGGTGTGAACGGCAGCGACCGCATCGGCGATTTCCGCTACGTATCGACGGTGGGTGGCGGAAGGAGCTACACTTTCGGGGACTCGGAGCAGCTCATCAACGGTGTCAGTCCGAACGCCATTGCCAACCCCGACCTGCGCTGGGAAGAAACCATACAGACCAACTTCGGATTTGATGCCAAAATCTTCAAGGGCGTAGGTGTGACTTTCGATTGGTTCAACAAAACCACCAGTGGCATGTTGCTCGGCGTGGAGGTGCCTGCCTACGTTGGCAATGTTGGCCCCATCGGCAACATCGCCAAGCTGGAAAATAAGGGCTACGAACTGGAACTGTCATACGGCAAAACATTTGGCGGTTTGAGTTTTGACTTCTCCGGAAACGTTTCCTACGTTCAAAACAAAATCCTTGACCTCGGCGAAGACAAAACCTTCCTGCCGGGCTTGCAGCGCTTCGGCCCGCAGGGCATCGAGCTGACCCGCACCATCGTTGGCAATGCCTATGAGTCATTTTATGGATATAAAACGGATGGGTTGTTCCAAAACCAAGCGGAAATCCAGAACTACACCAATGACGAAGGGATGAAGTTGCAGCCCAATGCACAGGTGGGTGACATCCGGTTCGTGGACGTGAACAACGATGGCATCGTCAACGAGGACGACCGCACCATCATCGGCGACCCCACACCAGACTGGACTTATGGTTTCAACATGAGCTTAAAATTCAAAGGTTTCGACCTGATGTTGTTTGGTCAAGGTGTTCTTGGAAACGACGTGTACAACGCCACCCGCCGCTTCGATTTGCCGAAGGCAAACTTCACCACCGAAGCGCTGGACCGCTGGACGGGCGAGGGCACTTCCACCTATTTCCCCCGGCTTTCGCTTAACGACAGCAACCAGAACCTGACCCGCAGCTCTGATTTTTGGGTGCAAAACGGAGCCTTTTTCAGGATCAAAACCCTTCAACTCGGTTATAATCTGCCCACTGCCGTTGCTGCCAAGGCTGGCATGAAAAGGGCCAGGGTTTATATCTCTGGCAACAACCTCTGGACGCTCACCGGCTACAAGGGCTTCGACCCGGAAATCGGTGCTGGCGCTGGTGTGGACAAGGGTATTTACCCACAGCCAAGGTTTTACCTGATGGGTGTGAACGTGACTTTTGGCAACTAATCAAGGTTTGCCAAACTTGATTTTTTAAGTGAAAAAACTAAAAAAAAGAACATGAAAAATAAATTTTTAACTCAGAATATCCTCTTGCTAGCGGCCTTGTTGCTGGCCACTTCCTGTAAGAAAGACTTTCTCGAACTGAAGCCAAAAGGCACGGAGTTGGAGACGAATTTTTACCAAACGCAAGACCAAATTTTCCAAGGTCTGGTGGCTACCTACGATGTGCTCGGATGGGAAGGCACCGATGGCTGGAATATGGTGCTCGGTCTGTTCAATGCGGCATCCGACGACTGCTACGCTGGTGGCAGCGATGCTTCCGACCAACCAAATTGGGTAGCATGGGACAATTTTACCCTAAACCCACTGCTCGGCCCTCAGATGGGGCTTTGGCGGAAATACTACTCGGGCGTTTATCGGGCGAACCTGATTTTGCAAAAAATAGAGGCCGTGGAGAACCTCGACCCGGCCTTCAAAGCGCGCACCATTGCGGAGCTGAAATTCCTTCGGGGCTATTTTTATTTCGACCTCGCACGCCTGTTTGGCAATGTGCCCGTTTTTACAAAACCCATTTCGCTGGATGAAATCGCTGGGGTAAAACAAGCCAGTCCAGCGGCGGTCTTTACACAGATAGAAAAGGATTTGACAGAAGCCAAAAACACGCCTGAATTGCCAGAAACCGTTCCACCTGCCGAACTTGGCCGGGTGACGCACGGTGCCGTTGCCGCACTGCTGGGCAAGGTCATTTTATTCCAAAACGACAACGGTAGGATGCTCGAAGCTGCTGCCAATTTTGAGGAGGTCATCAACGGCGGCAACTATTTCCTGACACCCAACTACGGCGATATTTTCAAGCAGGAAAACGAGTTCGGGCCCGAGTCGGTTTTTGAAATCCAGTACGCCAGCAACCGCCCCGGCGATTATAATTGTTGCTTCAATTCTGGCCCCGTCAACAACGCCACCGAGGGCAACTACAACATCCAGTTCTTTGGGATGCGGGATTACTCTGGGCCAATCTATTCACCGGGTTGGAGCTTCTGCCCTGTCACGCCGGAGCTCGTCACCTTCATGCAGGGCGACCCCCGTTTTCAGCATACCATCATTGATGGAAAAGCACTCAAACAGGGTGGCGCTTCTTACACCATTGGCTACCAGAACACGGATTATTTTATCAAAAAATACGCACCAATCGCCGAGAACCAAGCGACCGATGGAGAGACAGCGTTGGCTTGGGGGCAAAATATCCGGGCCATCCGTTATGCCGACGTGCTGCTCATGGCTGCTGAGGCCATCGTGCGGGGTGGCGGTAGCGAAGCCACAGCCCGTGAATACTTGAACCAAGTGCGTGCACGGGTGGCATTGCAACCTGAAAGCAGCACCGGGCAGGCCTTGCTGGCAGCTATTTACAAAGAGCGCCGTTTGGAGTTAGCGACCGAAGGCCAGCGTTTCTGGGACTTGGTGCGCACGGGTGGTGCGAGCGCACTGCCGGGCTTTACGGCAGGTACCCATGAGCACCTGCCAATTCCACAACAGGAAATCGAGCTGTCACAAGGGGCACTACAGCAAAATCCTGGATATTGAAATTTGCTTCAATGACATTCCAAGCAAACTGTCAATTTTCTTAATTTTGTAAAACAGGTCGGTAGCCTTTTGCCGACCTGTTTTAATAAAATACACAGCAAATGAACCATCTCTTTAAAACCTACACATTTGTCGCACTGCTTCTTCTCACGGCATGTGGGAGCAAGGAAGACGACACCAACCCAACCTTTCCTCAAGTCAGTACTAGTGCCGTCAGCAAGTTTGAAGGCAATGCTGGCAGCGGCAACTTCGACTTCAAAGTCCGTTTATCGCAGGCAAGTACGAAGGACGTTTCGGTTGATTATTCCACCAAAGACAAATCCGCCAAAGCAGGTGAGGATTATACGGCCAGTGCTGGGCATCTCAATTTTGCGCCAGGCGAAACGGAGAAAACGGTCAGCGTAGTTATTGTTGCCGATACCTTGGGGGAGGGCGACGAAGAGTTTGAATTTTTGCTTTCCAACCCCGTCAATACCCTGATTACCTCCCTGTCTGTCATTGGCACCATACGCAACGACGACGGCCCGGTGCCCCCCGGAAGTGATGGGTACATCACACCTGAGAGTTATGCTGGCTACGACCTGGTATGGCAAGACGAATTCAATGGCACGGCCATTGACCCTGCTAACTGGATACATGAGACCGGTCCCAATTGGTTCAACAACGAGTTGCAGAACTATACCGACCGGCCTGTAAATTCATACATCTCCAACGGAAAGTTGGTTATCGTTGCGAAAAAGGAAACCCTGGAAGGGAGGGAATATACTTCTGCCCGCATGATAACGAAGGGATTGCACGAGTTCAAATATGGCCGTATTGACATTCGGGCAAAGTTGCCCTATGGGCAAGGCATTTGGCCTGCGCTGTGGATGCTTGGCAGCAATATTGACGATGTAAGCTGGCCCAGATGTGGCGAGATTGACAACATGGAGCTTGTGGGCAAAGAACCTTCGACGCTTTATGGAACTGCCCATTGGGATAACAACGGTAGCCATGCTGAATTTGGCGGCTCAACGACCCTGCCCAGTGGCATTTTTGCGGATGAGTTCCACGTATTTACCATCATTTGGAACAACCAGCAAATCAGATGGCTGCTGGACGATGTGCAATTCCATACGATAGACATTACCCCCGCTGGCTTATCTGAGTTTCACCAAAATTTTTTCCTGATATTCAACGTGGCAGTCGGTGGCGACTGGCCGGGGAATCCAGATGCTACCACAGTTTTCCCGCAGGAGATGCAGGTGGATTATGTACGGGTGTTTCAGCAATAAACGTTTCAATAAGCCGGTGGCGAAACAATAAATGCCTTCGCCACCGGCTTATTTTTGAAGCCCTCCGGGTTCGCCTCCACAGGCAACTATTCTATCTGTATCGTAAAAAAATCCCTTTAATTTTGATTTTCATGCTTTTTTTACCTATCTTCGCAATATAACACTGAGTAAATACTTTTTTTAGCAAAAGATATTTACTGGAAATTTAGTTGCTTCTTCAAGTTCTGCAAGCAAAGTTTTTCAAAGTCAGTTTTACTGTCCTCGTTTCTATACTTGCCCACTCGTTCAGTTTCAATTCCAAAGGTTTTCCTGCTTCCAAAGCATTTTCTCAGCATTTTCTCATTTTAATTTTTCATTTAATGAATATTTTCACAGCAAGACTGAGCTACGATACTCAGTCACAAGACCTCCGGGAGGTTTTCGAAGAATTTGGCGAAGTTTCTTCCGCCAGCGTTATCACCGATAAGTTCACAGGCCAGTCAAAAGGATTTGGTTTTGTTGAAATGCCAGACGATTCAGCAGCACAAAATGCCATCTCAGAGTTGCACGACAGTACCCTCGATGGCCGCACGATAGTGGTCAAGGTAGCAGAACCTCGTGAAAACCGCAGCAGCGGTGGATACAACCGCAGCCGGTGGTAATATCAAATTTAAAAGGTTTCTGGCAGAAGGCCGGAAACGCACAGATATTTTAGGAAAATGACAGCCCTTGGCCCACGCCTCGGGCTGTTTTTTATTGCAGTTGTTCGCCCCATTAAGCCAAATAGTCACCACACCACCTCCAAACTCTCCCCCTGTTTCACCTCCACGTCCCAGCTGCTGCCGTCGCCGCTGACTAGTTTGACCGTACCGCCAACCCTCGAAAACACCTTTACCTTCACCACTTTTCCATCTTTCCAGTCCATGTCAATCACGAAGCCGCCACGGGCACAGAGGCCCTTCACAGAGCCGTTGCGCCAAGCGTCGGGTAGGGCAGGCAGCAAGTAAATCCGGCGGTCATCGGATTGTATGAGCATCTCTGCCACGGCAGCTGCCCCACCGAAGTTGCCGTCAATCTGGAACGGTGGGTGCGCATCGAAGAGGTTCGGGTAGGTGCCGCCACCCCGCTGGTAATTGGTTTTCAGACCGTCCGGCGGCACGAAGCGGAGCAGTTCCCGGTACATTTTGTAGGCCCGGTTGCCGTCGTGAAGCCTCGCCCAGAGGTTGATGCGCCAGCCCTTCGACCAGCCTGTCGTCTCGTCACCCTTGATTTCCAGTGTCTTGCGACAAGCATCGGCCAGTGTGGGCGACTCCTCCGGCGTGATGCTGTGGCCGGGGTGCAGCCCGAACAGGTGTGATTGGTGGCGGTGCTGCGGGTCTTCGTCCTGCCAGTCGTAGTACCACTCCTGCAGGCCGCCCGTCCGGCTGATTTGGTAAGGGTATAATTGCACAAGCGCCGCCTGCAACTGCCGCTGGAAATCGGCGTCCAAATTCAGTTTTTGCGCTGCCGCAATGTTCTGCGCAAAGCATTCCCGAATCATGGCCAAGTCCGCCGTGCCCCCATAAAACGTGGCACCGTGGTAGCCCTCAGCCGTCACGTATTTGTTCTCCGGCGAGGTGCTGGGCGAGGTGATAAGGTACTGGTGCGCCTTGTCCATCACCAGCCATGCGAGGCAAAACTCGGCAGCGCCCTTCATCAGCGGATAGCCCTCGTTGCGAAGCCAAGCCGTGTCCTGTGTGAAGGTGAAATGCTCCCAGAGGTGCGTGCTCAGCCAAGTGCCGCCCATATTCCAGTTTGCCCAGACCGGGTCGCCCTTTCCGAAGTCGCCGACGGGGTTGCTCATCGCCCAGATGTCGGAATTGTGGCAGGCTACCCAGCCCTTTTCCAGGCCGTAAAAATTGCGAGCGGTGGCGGCCCCTGTGGTCGCCACGTTTTTGATGAAGGTCAACAGCGGCTGGTGTAGCTCGCTCAAGTTGGTCGTTTCGGCCAGCCAGTAGTTCTCTTCGGCGTTGATGTTGATGGTGTAGTTGCTGCTCCACGGCGGACGGATGTACGGGTTCCAGATGCCCTGCAAATTGGCGGGTACACCCGGCGTCCGACTGCTGCTGATGAGCAGGTAGCGCCCGTACTGGAAGTACAGGATTTCGAGGTTTTTGTCCTCGTAACCCTCGGCATAGCGCTTGAGCCGCTCGTCCGTCGGCAGGTTGAGGGCATCGGTGGGGCCGAGGTCGAGTGACACCCGCTTGAAGAAGGTATTGTAATCTTTGAGATGCGCCTTTCGGAGGTCGGCGTAGGTTTTGCCGCTGGCATTTTTGAGGTTTCGCTCCCCAATGGCGGCGGCATCCTTCCCCTCGGTCGCCGGGTCTTTGTCAAAGCCATTGAAGCTGGTGGCGATGGAGACGAAAATGAGCGCCTCCGTGCCATTGCGTAGCCCAATATTACTGCCATTTTTCACCACTTCGCCGCCCTTGTTTTTAATGGAAAAATAAGCGGAAAAACGGGTGCCACGGCCCTCGTCGAACTTCACAGCATCCGGCGATTTGCCCCTGTAGTTCGGTTCGGCGTGGTAGGGTGCATAGCCGTTCACCGTGAGTAGTTTTTCCTTCGGCAAAAGGACGTAGTGGAGCAGGCTTTTAAATCCCAAATCAAAGTTCAGGGCTCCCTTTTTGCTGCTCCACAGCCGGATGACCATCACCGAATCCGGCGCAGAAATGAAGTATTCCCGTTGGAATTTCACCCCGTTCACCTCGTAGCGCACCGTGCTCACGGCCTGTTCGATGTCCAGCTCCCGGTAGTAGTTTTTTACCTCGCCTTTTTCATGTTGAAAATTCAAGAACATCGTGCCCAGCGGTGCGAAGCTCTGTGAAAACGAGCCTTGCAGGTGCTTGTTCAACGAGTCGGCGGCGGGGTAGTCCTCGTTCGCCAGCGCCTCCCGGATGGTGGGCAGCCAAGTGTGGGCATCGGGGTTCATTTCCCTGTCCACCGGCCCGCCAGACCAGAGCGTGGCGTCGTTGAGGAACACGGAATCCACGGTCACGCCGCCAAAGACGGAGGCCCCGATGCGGCCATTGCCGTGCACGAGCGTTTCTTCGAAGAACTCGGCGGGGCGGTCGAACCAGAGGGTGTGGGTGGATTGGGCGTGGGCGAAACAGGTGGTGAACACTGCCAACAAGGTCGTTATGCTTTTCATGAATAAGCGATTGATGATTGTAATGGAGTCGGTAAAGGTAGTGATTTCATTTATCCCTATCATATCGCTAAGCGTAATGTGGGCTTAAGTTTTAGCATATTTCGGATCGGAAAAAATGCTGTAAAAAGGCAGTCATGACAAAATTTTAGTGGTGGTTTGATTTTTATCATTTTGGGGCTCAAAAACTTCGGATACTTTTACTTAGCGCATCATGCTCAGTTTATAAAGAGCGGTGCTTGGAATGAAGCTAAAATCGAATAGCCCCGATTAGTTTAATAATGGCGCTTGTGTTAGGGCATTTGACATACTTGGAAAGCCGTTTATTTCAAACCTAAAAAATTAAACCATGAAAAAGCTTATCCTTCCCTCCTTATTGTTTGCATTTTTAATTTCCTTAATTTTCAGCAACGGGTGTACACTTATTGGGCTTGGAATCGGGTCTATTGCTGACAGCAATTCCTCTATTACCCCAACAGTTGTCATTCCTGGTTGGGGGGTTCTAGAGGAGCTAAAACCGGGTACCCAGGCAGAATTTACGAGAAAAGATGGGCAGTCAATTATGGGGCGATATGTCAAGCCCGTTAATATTGAGACAAATAATGGCGACACTATACAGGCTATTGCTATTAATGTTTTAAATAGCTATAGGCAAGAGGTAATAAAGGTTGAAGATATTAAGCAAGTAACAATTCAAGGAAAGAAAAACAGAAGTGGTATGTTGATAGGTGCGGGCGTGGGAGCGGTGGTTGATATAGCTTTTATTGTTGCACTTAGTAATATGGATTTAAGTACTTCAAGTAGTACTAGTGGAAGTGGTAACACTGGGAGCAGCGGGGCTGGTGGCTCACCTAGTGATGAAGATCAAGAATTTTCTTGCCCATTTATTTATAGTTTCGATGGTGGAGAATATCGGCTTGACGGGGAGATATTCGGAGGAGCCATTTTCGAGGCCGCACGTCGAACTGATATTGACAACTTAGATTATATGGCCGAAGTAAATGGCGAGTATCGCTTGAGGATTACAAACGAACTGGATGAAACACAATACGTGGATGAGTTGAAACTGATGGTCATAGACCACCCCATGCAAACAAGTGTTTATCCTTCCTTTGATGGGGAAATGCATCTGATAATCCAACCCCAGGCACCTACCTCCGCTAAAGATAAAAAAGGCCACAATATACTATCTGTATTAAAGTCAAAGGATGAGGCCGAATGGGTCAGCAATCCATTCGGAAGGAACCCCGAAAAACTGGAGGATGCTATTGATATGGTAGACCTGACCTTTGATAAACCAGCAGACGCTTCTTCTGCCAAACTTTTGTTCAACGTAAGGAACACGCTTTGGGCCTCTATGATGCAGAAAGAAATGCTGGCACTGCAAGGCGATAAACTGGAAGCGTGGTATGAAGAATTAAATACCTCGGAGGAGGCTCGCAAAGCGCTTATGCAGCTTATGATAAGAGAGGGCATGTTGACCATAAAAGTATGGGACGGAAAGTATTGGTACCCAGCAGGATTCATATGGGAAGTCGGGCCTTCCATATCAAAAGATATAATAGCCTCCATTGATATTCGCAATGTCCAAACAAAAGACTTGAATATACGGGTGGAATGTCCGGTTGGTTTTTGGATTGTAAATTCCGTTCAGATAGACTATTTATCCTCCGTTCCTACCCAAGTATTGGAGATGGAAGCTAAAACTGCAATAGGGCATAATGGAGAAGACCTACTAAACCAACTTATAAATGCCGATAGAAGCTATTATTCCATGCCAACCACTGAATACTGGGCTGATGTCACCTTCAAAGCGCCACCCAAGCAGGCTGGATTAAAGCGGACATTTATGTTGAAGAGCAATGGCTATTATACCATCCACATGAATCCAGTGGGGGATAGACAAGATGGGGTTTTGGGAAATATCAAAAGTACCAAGGGTGCCTACGGACAATATACACTTCGTAAGCTGAATCAAAATGTGGAGGCGGCTTTGACCCAATTGCAGGCACAAACCAAATATAACCAATGAACGAAAGGATTGTAATCACGGGCATTGGTGCTATAACCCCTGCGGGGGTAGGCATCGAACCACTTTTACAAGTATTAAAGCAAGGAAAGTCTTGCGCAAAAACACTTCATTTCGACAATCCCGACATTCCGAACCGGGTAGGCGCTCCAATTTTAGGTTTTGATGCAAACGATTTCCTGCCCTTCCGATATGCCAAAAGGCTTGACAGGGGCGAGCAATTGTTTGCCGCAGCATGCCTAATGGCAATGGAGGACAGCGGATATATGTTCGAAGATTCGGAAAGGGCAGGTATTTACCAAGGCACAGCACTCGGGGGGTTACCTCATGGTTTGGCTGCACAGGAGAATTATCGGCAATTTGGATATGGTGCAGTCAGCCCCATTACAGTACTTGGCGCCATGAATGGTGGAGGAAGCGCCGTAGTCGGCTTGTTGAAAGCGGTAAAAGGCCCCAACCTAAACTTTTCGACAGCCAGTATTTCCTCAGCAACTGCCATCGTGTCTGCAGTCGATCAGCTTCGAACCGGGAAGCTGGACGCCATCGTAGCAGGGGGGGGCGAAGCGCCGTTGGTTTGGCAATTATACTTGATGTTTGAGCGAGCCAAAATGTTGGCGTCGGGGTGGAACAATTGCCCGGAAAAAGCTTGCCGCCCGTTTGATAAAGATAGAAATGGGCTGGTGCTGGCGGAGGCTGGCGCTGCTGTCGTATTGGAACGTTTGAGCAGTGCAAGCAAACGAGGCGCTAAAATTTATGCAGCAGTTTCGGGGGTCGCATTAACGACGGACGCAAACAACCTTGTAGCACCCGAACCAGTACCGGTGCAAAAAGCCAGGGCCATGCTATTGGCACTGGAAGAGGCCAACCTTGCTCCTGACAAACTGAGCCACGTCATAGCACACGGTACTTCTACTTTGCATAACGACCCAAATGAAACCCAAGCCCTTAAATTAGCCTTTGGAGATGCTGCGTGTCAAATTCCAATTTGCTCCATCAAGTCCATGCTGGGTCATCCGCTTGGCGCTTGCACAGCAGTGGAAATGGTTTGTGCCATTTTGGCCATGCAGCACCAATTTCACCCCCCAACCATCAACTTGGATGCGCCAGACCCCACATGTGATTTAGATTATACCCCCAATTCAAGTAGAGCTGGCGAATTAACTGCCATGTTGATAAATAACTCCTCGTTTGGCGGAAGGAATAGCGCTATTTGTGTAAAGAAGTTTGAAGAGAACAACTAACCCCTTAGTTCGGCTCAGCACCCCCGCACCGTCGCCCCATACACCACGCCATCCACGACGATAAACTCCATAATCGGCACTTCTGGCCTCGAATAGACCTCGTTCCACTGCTCGCCGCTGGAGAGCATGACGCCATACGGTTCGTCAAAGGAAAAATGGTAAATATCCTTCCATTTTTCACCCCCATCCTTGGACAGGTAAATGCCATTTGACTGTGAACGCAGCAACTCATTCCCCACTTTAACCACATCGAAAACATGGATATTATCCCCTTTAAATTCCTTTATCGGCCTCCAGGTTTTACCCTTATCCTCCGAAACCGAAACCACCTCTTCTACATCCATGGCGATGATTTTGCCGTCCATGTGTACAATATTGGAAGCCCTGATACGACTGTTCGCTACCTCCCAAGTCTTGCCTTTGTCGCTGGACAAGGCGATGCCATCGTAGGTACTAGCCACAAGGTGGTCGCCCACTTTAAGCAAGCCATAAAATTGTGGAATATCGGATAGCCGCTGCCAGGTTTCGCTGCCATCCTCCAAGGCATAGATGCCATCATCTGTTCCAATCAGGAGTTTATTTTCGGTGCGGAGGATGGACTTTGCCGTTTCATCTTTGAGGTTATGGTTCAGCGACGTCCAAGACTTGCCCGAATCGTTGCTTACATACACGCCTTGCATGAGTACACCCACATAAATAGAACCTTTTGAAACATGGAGGCTATTGATATTATAGCTGGGCAAAGTACTGGTGTCGAGTTGCCGCCAAGTTTTCCTTTGAGGGTCGCTGAGATAGACGCCATAATTTCTGGAGGCGAGCACTATCTGCTTGCCCAAGGTATCCAAGTGAGTTACACTAAGGTCTTCGGGGAGGCCATCGCCCATTGGCATCCAGGAGCGGCCAAGGTCGTCGGAGCGGAAAATGGAGACGAGGCTTTCGGGCCTTGTCGCCTTCTTTCCGGGGGCTGGTTGGTTGTCGCTTGGTGTTTCTGTCTGCGTTGAACTTGGTGCTATTTGGGTGTTGAACGGCGCATCGAGGCAGCCAGTGAATAGGATAAGTATCGGAAGAAACAAGGTTTTATAAAACATGGATTGAATTTTTTTAGATGATAAGGTAAATGATTATGGCTGGAGATGGCCGGTTTTGCTGCTATTTCACCAAAATCTCATTGTGCGGCAGCGCATATTCATCGTTGGTGGTGAGCAGTACGATGGCGTCGCCGGGCTTGCATTTTGCCAGCACCGTTTTGATGTCCAACTGCTTGTAAGTTTTGTCAGAGAAAGCAATCAGGGTCTTGGTGTTGCCGTCCCGAATGGCGATTTTGAAACCAATCTTTCCAGTGGGAACGCCGCTGTCGGATGATAAGTTGGCGGTTTGAACGGAGAGTTCGCCACTGGCCGATTTTGCTATTTCGCAGTGGCCAGTTGGCGAATAATCATTCACCACCATCTTGCTGTTCACGAAGGCGGCGGCACAATTAGAGAACTGCTTTTGCCCAAAAGCATTGGAAATGGTGACGGTGAATAAGGCCAAGCAAACCAGTATTTTAACGGATTTCATGTTGGAGTTTATTTGTGAAAGAATGTGCTACAAAGCTATGCCCCATTTGTCCGAAGGTCTTAAAAACCCTGTAAAACAATGTAAACGAAACGTAAAACCCTATTTGCCAAGCATTTAAGCCGTATTTTTGGACAATGAAAAATCGCCTTACGAAAAT
>JAHEAS010000351.1 GCA_024642645.1 Saprospirales bacterium
TTTTGGAAAAATGGCCGACAGCCCGAAGGTCTTGCAAAACGCCACCCACGGGTTGGGGAAGCCCCGCTTGCTCTCTGGCAGGAACTGGCCGCTTCCGTCAATCATTTTTACGCCCAGCCCGCCCGCTTCTGGGTGTGCTTCCATGAACTCGACGCATTTTGTCAGGGTGTCTTCTTGCACCACGGTGTCGGGATTCAGCAAAAGAACGTAGGGGCTGCCAACTATGGACTTCGGGTTGTCGCCAACTGCCAACTGCCAACTGCCAACTGCCGACTCCCTAATTGCTTGATTGTTGGCTACCGCAAAGCCCGTGTTTTGTTGGTTGTCAATGAGTTTTACTTCGGGGAAATGGGTGCGCACCATCTGCACGGAGTCGTCGGAGGAGGCATTGTCTACGACCCAAACATCGCCGAAACCCGCACTGGGTGTGGCTTTTCGGACACTCAGGAGGCATTGCTCCAGGAAGTGGCGGACGTTGTAGTTTACGATGATGGTGGTGAGCATGGATACTATCCGTTGTCCAATTTATACGGCACCCTCGCCACAATACTTCGCCCCAGCGTCACCTCATCCGCATACTCCAGCTCGCCGCCGAAACTCACGCCACGGGCGATACTGCTGACCGAAATGCCCGAGTCCTTCAGTTTTTTGGTGATGTAAAACATCGTGGTGTCGCCCTCGATGGTGGGGGAGATGGCGAGGATGATTTCCTGAATTTCGCCGCTTCCGACTCTTTGCAGCAGCGAGTCAATGGTCAGTTCGCCCGGGCCGATTCCTTCCAGCGGGTTGATGAGGCCGCCAAGCACGTGGTACAGGCCTCTGTACTGCGAGGTGTCCTCGATGGCCATCACGTCACGGATGCTTTCCACCACGCAGACCATTGAACGGTCACGGCGCTTGTCGGCGCAGACTTCGCAGATGGGTTCGTCGCTCAGGTTGTGGCAAACGGTGCAGTGCTGGATGCGGCGTCGCATGTTCACGATGGCTTCACTGAACTGCTCCGAAGTCTCTGGGGGCTTTCCAACCAAGTGAAGTGTCAGTCGCAGCGCTGTCTTCCGCCCAATGCCGGGAAGGCTGGCAAATGCCTCGACGGATTGTTCTATCAATTTTGAAGAAAAATTCATGTTTTGTAAATATCAAAGGTCATCTCGACCCACAAACGCCGCTAGTTTCAACTACTTCGTTAATTTTGCGATGCTTTTCAAAACCAAAAGCGGCATTTTCCATTTTGAAAAGCGAAATTATTTGATTTTTGCGAAGTTTGCCCCCCAAACCACTAACTCAATAACTCATTAACTTAAATAACTCAATACCGAGTAATGGCTGAAATTATCAAAATGCCCCGCATGAGCGACACGATGACAGAAGGAAATATCGTTGCGTGGCACAAAAAAGAAGGCGATAAGGTGACGCCCGGCGACCTGTTGGCTGAAATTGAAACGGACAAGGCAACCATGGATTTTGAAAGTCTTTGGGAAGGCACTTTGCTCCACATCGCAATAAAAGACGGTGTAGTGCCGGTTGAGGGCCTGATTGCCGTCATCGGCAAACCAGGTGAGGACTGGCAATCACAAGTAGGTGCTGGCGGAAGTGATGCCAAAGCCACTTCAAATGGCCAAGCCAAGACCGCAGAACCTGCTCCTGTGCCAGTCCCCGAACCAGCATCTGCAAGCTTTACGGCGCCAGCAGAACCTGCCGCCCCTGCTGCCAGTGGTAGCCGAATGAAGGCATCGCCGTTGGCAAAAAGCATTGCCAAAGAGTCGGGTATTGATATTGCTGCTGTGCAAGGTTCTGGAGATGGTGGCCGTATCGTACGGCGGGATGTGGAGGCGGTGCTGGAAAGCAAAGGTGCAGCACCTGCTTCAACGCCAGCTTTGCCCTCGGCACCAGCCGCTGCCATGCCAGTGTTCAATTTCACTGGAGGTGAAGCTTTTGAAGAAAAAACAGTGAGCCAGATGCGCAAGGCCATCGCCCGAAGGCTTAGCGAGAGCAAATTTTCTTCTCCGCATTTCTACTTGACCATGGAAATCAACATGGACAGTGCGGTGGCCCTTCGTCCAAAGCTGAACGAATTGGCCGCTCCGGTCAAAATTTCGTTTAACGACATCGTAATAAAAGCCGCTGCCGCTGCATTGCGCAAGCATCCGGCGGTGAACAGCTCATGGCTCGGCGATAAAATCCGTTACAACCAGCACATCAACATCGGCGTGGCCGTGGCTGTGGAAGACGGTCTTTTGGTGCCAGTGGTGAAACATGCGGACATGAAGCCGCTCTCCATCATCAACCAAGAAGTGAAAGTGATGGCGGAGAAGGCCCGTGTGAAAAAACTGCAGCCGGACGAAATGACAGGGAACACCTTCACCATTTCGAACCTTGGTATGTTCGGCATCGAGGAGTTCACGGGCATTATCAATCCGCCGGATGCCTGCATTTTGGCCGTGGGCGCCATCATCCAAAAGCCTATCGTGAAGGGCGGCGAAATCGTCGTTGGCAACATGATGAAGGTGACGCTCTCCTGTGACCACCGGGTGGTAGACGGAGCTACAGGCTCAGAGTTCCTGCAAACACTGAAAGGGATACTCGAAGAGCCGATGCGACTACTGGTTTGATAGTATAAAAAAAAGGAAGCCCCTAGGCCGTGGATTTTGCTGCTCGGGGGCTTTTTAGTTTTTGAGCCGTTGGCAAATGTATTTTTACAAAAACCTGTTTATATTTGCGCCTCTTTTGAAGAAAGGGAAAACGTATTTATTTGATTATCAACAGATTGCGGGTGTGGCGAAATTGGTAGACGCGCCAGACTTAGGATCTGGTGCCGCGAGGCATGGGGGTTCGAGTCCCTCCACCCGCACATTTTTTTAAGTTGATAAGGGTTTTAAGGGAGTTTATAAGGGTTGATGGCTCGCTTAACATTGGCAAGTATCAACCCTTATCAACTTTTATCAACCAGTTTTCGCACCCTCCTCACCGTTATTTTTACAAAAAACAAAAGCTAATTCACCATGCCTAAAGTTGTCAGAGAGGACATTGACGCACTCAACGCCATGATTACCGTAATCGTTGAGCGGGAAGATTATGAGCCTGATTTCAAAAAAGAATTAAACAAACTCAAAGATAAAGGCGCTATCAAGGGCTTCCGCAAGGGCAAGACCCCACTGCCTTTTTTGAAAAAAATGTATGGGAAGGGCCTCCTCAGCGAAATAGTATCCAACGTCCTTCATAAGGAGTTGAACGAGTTGATGAACACCAAGGAACTTACCTTCATGGGCCAGCCGATTCCGGTGCAGGACCAGAAGCCCGTCAATTTTGACTACAACAGCGAGGAACCATATTCTTTCCAGTTTGAACTGGGTAAGGCACCTGACTTTGAGCTGAAAGGTGTTGACAAAGACACCATGTACGATTACTACAAGGTGCAAATTCCTGATGAGAAAGTGGAGGAGCGTCTTCTCTCTGCCCGTAAGCACTACGGTGAACAAGTGGAAACCACCGGCCCAATCCTCGAAGACGACATGGTGTACTTCGAGGCGGTCGAACTGGACGGCGATGCTCCAAAGGCCGACGGCTGGAAGACGACTTTTTCTGTGCTCGTGAACCGCCTTACCGAAGGCGCCACAAAAGACGATATCAAAAGCAAGCAAAAAGGCGACAAGGTGCGTTTCAACGTGTTCGAGTTGGAGGAAGGCGCCAAGCCGGAGTTTGTGAAAAAATACCTGCTCAATTTCACACAAGCTGATATTGATGAAGGCACTGAAACCGGAGAAATGTACGAGGGCACGATTGAGAAAGTGACCAACCAAGCTCCCGCTGAACTGACGCAGGAGTTTTTCGACAAGGTCTTTGGGCCTGGCGAAATTCACAACCTGGAAGAGGCCAAGGAGCGTATTGCGCTGAGCTTGGGCGGTAGCCACCAAGGCCAAGCAGATTCACTGCTTTACCGGGAGCTGAGGCACCGTTTGATTGAACTTAACCGTGGGGACATGCCCTTGCCAAACGATTTTATCAAGCGTTGGCTGAAGGTTAGTCAAGAGCAAAAAGCAGACGCACTTATCAACGACTACGAAAATTTCGCTGACGACATGCGCTGGACGCTGATAAAAACCAAGCTTTCCAACCAATACGAAATCGAAGTGACGGAGGAGGAAATCACGCAGATGGCCTACAATAAAGTGGCTGGATATTTTGGTGGCTATGCTGACCCGAAGTATTTGGAGCCCATTGTGAAGCGCATGTTGGAGGACCCCGAAAGCTTCAACGGCCTGGCTGGTGACGTGCAGGCAGACAAGCTTTTTTACAAGATGAAGGAAAACATTGGTCTAAAGGAAATTCCCATTTCAGAAGAAGACATCAAGGCGAAATACGATGCGGTGATGGCGGAAGAAGAGCAGAAGGCGAAACTGAAGCAGGGGGCATCTCATTCCGACGAAGAGGAATAAACTTTAGCTGTTTTTCAACTACATTTAAAAATAGGCGTTTAAATGCTTGTCAATAGGCTTCAACGGGCGGACGAAACCTAACCAAATCACCCGAAAGCTGCCATACGGCTCGACACAGCACTAAAAAGTTACTTCATGTTTCACAAAGACGAATTCCTAAAGTATGCGACAAAGCACCTCGGCATGAGCACCATGCATTTGGAGCATTACGCAGAAAAAACAGCCCGTACCATTCCTAACGTGGTTGGCTTTACCCCCAACGTCATCGAAGAGCGCCCAATGAACATTGTCGGCCTCGACGTTTTCTCTCGGTTGATG
>JAHEAS010000352.1 GCA_024642645.1 Saprospirales bacterium
GAACACAGGCTGCAAAAATGGCAGCTGGCCTTGGTGCTACGGTCACCATCATGGATGTAAACCTCAACCGTTTGCGCTACCTCGCCGATGTGATGCCTGCCAATGTGAACACCATGTACTCCAACGAATTGAATATCAGGCGTTTGCTCAGGAACCACGACCTAGTCGTTGGTGCAGTATTGCTTCCAGGTGCCAAAGCACCAAACCTCATCACACGAGACATGTTGAGCATTATGCGCCCAGGCACTGTGCTTGTTGACGTAGCGGTTGACCAAGGCGGATGTTTTGAGACAACAAAACCTACGACGCATGAAGACCCTGTTTATGTTGTGGATGATGTACTTCACTACTGCGTAGCAAACATGCCGGGTGCCGTGCCTTATACTTCAACCATCGCATTGACAAACGCCACCTTGCCATTTGCCATTCAGTTGGCAGACAAAGGCTGGAAGCAGGCTTGTCGTGAGAGCAACCCTTTGAAACTTGGGTTGAATATCATTGATGGCAAAGTTGTTTACCAAGGCGTTGCTGATGCTTTTGGTTTGGATTGCCACGATGTAAATGATTTTTTGAAGTAAAATAGCCGATAAATGCAGCGGTCGACGAAATCCGGCCGCTGCATTATTTTTGTAAATTGGTTATACCCAGCAGGCAGGTTTTGCTACTTTTATTGATGATTTTGAGAAGCCAATCGAACAAACTATGACGACCTATCCGCAAATAATTTCCAAAAGCCTAAACATTCCCCACAGAAAAGTAGAAAGTACCATTGACTTATTAGCCGAAGGCGCAACAATACCCTTTATCGCCCGCTACCGAAAAGAAGCCACTGGCTCACTTGACGAAGTCCAACTCGCCGCCATACAGCAAGAACTGAAAAAACTGATTGAACTTGACAAACGTCGGGAAACCGTGCTGCACACCATCGAGGAACTGGGCAAAATGACACCAGAACTCCGCTCTCGAATTGAAGACTGCTGGGACCCCGTGGAGTTGGAAGACATCTATTTACCCTATAAACCAAAACGAAAAACAAGGGCAACCATGGCCCGGGAAAAAGGGCTTGAACCACTCGCTACTGTCATTTTTGACCAAAGAAAGCAAGACGCCGAGCAAATTGCCAAGACGTTCCTTAACGACGAAGTACTAACTATCGAAGATGCCCTGCAAGGTGCTCGTGACATCATCGCTGAATGGATAAACGAGGATGAGCAAGCTCGCCAAAAAGTGCGGTATGCGTTCCGCAAGGGCGCTCAAATCACTTCCAAACTGGTCCGGGGAAAGGACGAAGAAGCCGCCAAATTCCAAGATTATTTTGCATTTTCCGAGCCCTTAAAAAACTGCCCTTCCCACCGGCTGTTGGCTATGCGACGCGGGGAGGATGAAGGCTTTTTGCGCCTAACGATTGCGCCTGATGCGGAGGAAGTGATGTACCGCCTGGAGCAACAATTCTTGCGGGGTAACGGCCACTCCACCAATCAAGTGAAGGAAGCGTTGCACGACTGCTACGACCGGTTGCTTTCTTCCAGTATCGAAACGGAATTTAGGAACGAGGCTAAAGAAAAAGCGGACGAAGCCGCCACCCAGATTTTTGTGGACAACCTTCGGCAACTGCTGCTCGCTCCACCACTCGGCCAGTTCAAGGTAATGGGCATTGACCCCGGGTTCCGCTCAGGCTGCAAGGTGGTAATGCTCAACGAATTCGGTGACCTACTGCACCACACCGTCATCTACCCGCATCCACCCAACTCCGATGCGTACATGGCCCGCAAAATCCTACAGGACAACGTTGAAAAACACAAAATCAACGCTATTGCCATCGGAAATGGGACTGCCGGGCGAGAGACGATGGACTTGTGCCAAGACATCGTTTTCACACATCCAGTCAATATTTTTATGGTGAGCGAAGCAGGGGCCTCCATTTACTCCGCCTCCGAAGTAGCACGTGAGGAATTTCCAGACCTTGACCTAACCGTTCGGGGTGCCATTTCAATTGGACGGCGGCTGATGGATCCGTTGGCAGAATTGGTAAAACTCGACCCCAAAAATATTGGCGTCGGGCAATACCAGCACGACGTAAACCAAGTAAAACTCAAGGAAAGCCTCGACCGCACGGTGGAAAGCTGCGTGAACTCCGTCGGTGTGAACCTGAACACAGCAAGCAAACACTTGCTAAATTATGTCTCTGGCCTTGGTCCTACGCTGGCGCAAAATATTGTGAAATACCGAACCGAAAATGGGGAATTCGAGACCCGCCAACAACTAAAAAAAGTAGCCCGCATGGGCGAAAAGGCATACGAACAATGTGCTGGCTTCCTCCGAATCCGGGGCGCTGAGAACCCGCTCGACAACTCCGCTGTTCATCCGGAAAGCTATGGTATCGTAGAAAAAATGGCCAAGGACCTCGGGGTGAAAGTGCCAGATTTGGTGGCCAACGTTGAATTGCGACAGCAAATTGACCCTAAAAAGTACGTCACTGAAAAAGTAGGCCTCCCTACGCTAACTGATATCTTGAAGGAATTGGAAAAACCTGGCCTCGACCCACGTGGAGAAGCTAAATCTTTCCAGTTCGCCAATGTCCGAAGCATCGAGGACCTCACCATTGGAATGGTTCTGCCCGGCATCATAACAAATGTCACAGCCTTTGGCGCTTTCGTGGACATTGGGGTAAAACAGGATGGCCTGGTCCACATTTCTCAACTTAGCGATAAGTATGTCCGAAATCCTGCCGATGTTGTTTACCTAAGCCAAGAGGTCAATGTCAGGGTAGTTGACCTTGACTTGAAACGAAACCGTATCCAATTGACAATGAGGGATTTAGCTTAAAATTGTTGAATTGTTTCCTGTATCACGACAACAATATAAAAGCCCAACAATAAAACAATTGTACCATGCAAACCTCCCCCCGCCTCCAGCAATTACTTCAATTCCATTCGGCCAGCCCAGACGATGCTTTCCTGCTTTTTGCGCTAGCAAAGGAGCACGAGAAGCTGGAAAACAAAGCAACTGCCCTCGATTTTTACCAAAAAATCGTTTCGACCTCGCCTGACTACGTGGGCGTTTATTACCATTTGGGCAAATTGCTAGAAAAAACCAATGCACCAGAACAAGCCCTCGAAACCTATAAATCCGGCATGGCCGTCGCAAAAAAAATCGGCGACCAACATGCCTTCAATGAACTCGCCGAAGCCAAACTTGAACTCGACGAAGATTAAACGGTTTTAGGTTTATGGTTTCAGACAGTGCCAACCTTGAACCATAAACCCGAGACCATAAACCGTTACTATTGCCACTCATTCCACATTCCTCCTACCAGCGCTCGCCACTTCTTGTAAACGGCCACCTTGAATCCATCATCCCCACGGTTTTCCGAAAGGTTCAAGGTGTAGCTTATGAGCGGGAACGAATAACTACCCCGGACGGCGACTTCCTCGACCTGGATTGGCTGGAACAAAAAAGCCGCCGCCTTGTGATTCTGACGCACGGACTGGAAGGCGACAGCAGCCGACACTACGTAATTGGCACTGCCAAGCTTTTTTATCAAAATGGCTGGGATGTACTGGCATGGAACTGCCGCTCCTGCTCTGGCGAGATGAACCGGGCCCAACGGATGTACCACCACGGCGATATTGAGGACATTGGTGAGGTGGTGAACCACGCATTGCGGAGCAAAAACTACGAAACAGTAGCGATGTGCGGCTACAGCATGGGGGCAAACATCACGATGAAATACCTGGGGGTTCATGGTAAAAATGTTCCTGAAAACATCCGAGCAGCGGCAGTTTTCTCCGCTCCCACCGATTTGAAGGATGGTGCTGAGATTCTGGACAAGGCCGAAAATTTCCTTTACCGCAAACGGTTCATGTATTACCTCAAGAAGAAAATGGTCCTCAAGGATGCCCAGCACCCGGGCGTGATTGACCTCGATAATTTCAAAAAAATCAAGGCTTGGCGGGATTTTGACGAGTATTTTTCCGCCCCACTCAACGACTTCCAGGACGCCGCCGATTTTTATGAAAAAGCCTCTGCCAAGAATTTCATGGCAGGCATCGCCATCCCCACCCTGCTCGTTCAGGCGCTGAACGACCCCATCCTTCCAGCGTCATGCTACCCAAAGGAACTCTGCGAAAGCCACCGCCATCTTTATCTCGAAATGCCCAATCATGGCGGCCATGTCGGCTTCTGGAAACCGGGTAAGGAGTTTGCATGGTCAGAGGAGCGGGCGCTGCATTTTGTGAAACAGTTCGTCTAAATTCAGGGTATTGGGGTATTGGGGGAACCTTGGCAATTCCATACATTGCTTGTTCCCAAATCCTTGATTTCAAAATTTCAATAATTTTCGATGCTTCCTTTCCGTTCCTATTTTGCTTTCTGCTTGGCCCTTTTGCCTTGCCATTTTTTGCTGGCGCAAACGCTGCCCATTGCCATTGACGGATTCTTCAACGATTGGACGACTGAGGCGGTCAGCTTCGAGGATGGGATGGACGCCACCTTCGGCAACGACCTCCTTCGAATGTCCGTTGCGAATGATGAAAACTACCTGTTCATCCGATTTGAGGTAAGCGACGAGGTGGTGCTCACCGACAACAACGACCTGACACTTTTCATTGACGGCGACCATAATATCCTCACTGGCAATTTCACCAACAGCATCGGTGCTGAGTTGGAACTGCGTTTCGGCGACCGGGATGTCATTTTTTACCACGGCAATTCACAGACATTCTTTGACCTCTCCGATGTA
>JAHEAS010000353.1 GCA_024642645.1 Saprospirales bacterium
GGATGAGGAAAATGCCGATTGTGGTACCGTGGTATGAGTGGTTACGGGAGAAGATTTTTCAACTTGTAAGTTAATTTTAAGTCATTGTTCAACTTTATTTCGAAGATAGTTAAACAAAATTCCAATCCCTTGGTTTCTAGGTGGTATCAAAATTACAATGACCAATCAATCCTCTAACATGCGCAACGTACAACAAAATTTCAGCAAAAACCTCCTTTTGACCGACGATGACATTGGGGATGACCACATCATGACCTCCCTTTCGACGCCCATGCGCCCTGATGCTTTTGACCTCAGCGACGAGGAAAAAATAGCGAAAATTGAGGAGCATTTCCGGGAAATTATGCTCACGATGGGCCTAGACTTGACCGATGACAGTCTGCGGGGTACGCCAAGGCGGGTCGCCAAGATGTACATCCAAGAAATTTTCAGTGGACTAAACCCAAAGAACAAGCCGAAAGTGGCCATGTTCGACAACAAATACAAGTACTATGAAATGTTGGTGGAGAAAGACATTACTTTCTACTCCAACTGCGAGCACCACTTCGTGCCCATCATCGGCAAGGCGCACATTGCCTACATTTCTGGTGGTAGCGTCATCGGCCTATCGAAGCTGAACCGCATCGTGCAGTATTTTGCGAAAAGGCCGCAGGTACAGGAGCGTCTGACCATGCAGATTGCGCAGGAACTTTGCGAAATCCTCGGCACGGACGATGTAGCGATTGTCATTGACGCACATCACCTCTGCGTTTCTTCCCGTGGTGTGCAAGATGTGAACAGCAGCACAGTGACGGCTTACTATGGCGGAGAGTTTATGAAAGAAGCTAGGAAAACGGAGTTTTTGCAGTACCTAAGCTTGTCTTCGAAGGCGAATGTGACGGAGGTGCTACAGTCTTAGTTTTAGCTAAAATTTTTTTAGAAAAAAGGAACACCACTGGCATTTTAGATGCGGGTGGTGTTCGTGTTTTTTAAAGCATCTCCTATCATTTACCCCACTAGGAAGGTGGCTTCCAAATCATGGGTTTTATTTCTCTCTGAGATTTTCATTGAAAACTGAAACCTTAATTTCTCGTTTTTTAAATAAAATTTCACCAATAGAATGAAATTCACCATCACAAAAATCATTTTGGCCATCCCTTTCATGGCCTTCTCAATTCTGGCCGTTTCTCAAAACACAGGCATCCTAAGCGGCTATGTCCGGGATGCCAAAACCAGTGAAACGCTCATCGGAGCTACGGTACAGTTGGACGGTACAGAGATTGGCACCGTGACTGACTTGGATGGTTTTTACAAAATCACAGATATCCCCACAAAAAGCTATTCCGTGACAGCCAATTTCCTCGGCTACGAAACGAAATCCGAATTCAATGTCATCGTAAAATCAGCGGGCAATGCGGAGTTGAACTTTGCCCTTACTGAATCGGTCGAATCGCTGAACGAAGTCGTGGTCAGGGCCAGCAGCATCGAAGACATTATCTCGCCGCTCAGCACTCAGACGCTCTCCGCTGTGGAAATAGCTACCTACCCCGGCGGCAACAACGATATTGCAAAAGTGGTGCAGTCGCTGCCCGGCGTAGGCGGTAGCATCGGTGGTTTTCGCAACGACGTCATCATCCGGGGTGGGGCACCCAACGAAAACGTGTATTATCTCGACGGCATGGAAATCCCGAACATCAACCACTTTGCCACGCAGGGGAGTGCAGGTGGCCCGGTCGGCCTGCTCAACGTTTCTTTCATCGAAACGGTTGATTTGACGACCTCGGCCTTCAACGCCCGCTATGACAATCCACTCTCCGGCGTCCTCCAGTTCAACCAGCGGGTAGGCAATACCCGGAAGGGCCGTACCAACATCCGGGTGGGTGCCAGCGAGGCAGCGGTGACCGGCGAAGGGCCACTGTTTAAAAATGGAAAAGAGGCTTCAAATACGAGTTTTATCGGCTCAGTGCGGCGCAGTTACCTACAATTTTTGTTCAAAGCTATCGGCTTACCCATCCTGCCGGACTACTGGGACTACCAGTACAAGGTCACCCACAAGCTCAATGATTACAACGAAATCAACCTGCTCGGTATCGGCTCCATTGACGACTTCCGGGTATCTGTGCCGAAGGATTATGATGCTTCGCAACAGGCTACCCTGGAGCAGGTGCCCATCATCAAACAGCAGACGAACACGACGGGATTGAGCTGGAAAAACCGCTTCAAGGACGGCACAGGTTCAATGCTAACCACGCTGAGCATCAACCAGTTAAAGAACGATTTTACCCGATTCACGGACAACGTGGCCGAGACTGGCGCTTATTTCACCAACAACTCCAAAGAAACGGAAGTCAAGCTCCGCTACGAGCTGACCCGTTACCTCGGGGACTGGATACTAACGGGCGGCCTCGGCGTGCAACAGGCCATTTACGAAAACAACACCGCCAACCTCATAAACAACATCACCTACCGCACCAACCTCGATTTTGTGAAATACGGCCTTTTTGCCCAAGCCTCTCGCAGCCTCATGGGCAACCGCCTCGATGTATCTTTCGGTCTGCGTACCGACGCTAACACCTACACCACGCAAGAGAACCAACTGCTCGAAACGCTTTCGCCCCGGTTCTCCTTCAGCTATGCCCTGAACCCCTCGAAAACATGGAAATTCAACGGCAGCTTGGGGCGTTATTTTAAAATACCGACCTACACCGTGCTGGGTTTCCGCAATAACTCAGGTATGCCCATCAATGAGGGCGCCAAGTACATCCGCAGTGACCACTTCGTGGCAGGCATCGAGCACCGCCTGAGCGAATCGGCCCGCATCACAGTGGAGGGTTTTTATAAAAAATACGCCAACTACCCCGTCTCCACACTCGACAATATTTCACTGGCCAACAAAGGCGGTGGCTTTGAGGTGCTGGGCAACGAGGAGGTGGTGAGCGACGGCCAGGGGAGGACCTATGGCCTGGAGTTCCTTTTTCAACAGCAGTTCACCAAGCGGTACTACGCCATCTTCGCCTACACGCTGTTCAAAAGTGAGTTCAGTGACCTAAACGGCACTTTTCGCTCCTCGGCTTGGGACAGCCGCCACCTGCTTAGCTTGACGGGCGGCTACAAATTCAACAACAACTGGGAGGTGAGCCTGCGCTACCGTTTCGCTGGGAAAACGCCGTTCGCCCCGGTGGACGAAGCTGCTACCCTCGAAAGCTACCCTGCAATCATCCTTGACTTCAACCGCCTCGGTGACGTCCGTTTCGATGTTTACAACGTGGCCGATATTCGCATTGACAAAAAATGGAACTTCAAAAAAGTGGCGCTAGATGTTTTCCTCGAAATCCAAAATGCATTCGCTTCGCAAGTACCTGAGCCGCCGCAGTACGGCCTAAACCGGGATGAAATGGGCAGCGTCCTTTCTCCACGGGAATTGGTGCAACTGCCAGCGCAGCGCGGCACTGTGCTCCCGACGATTGGGTTTGTGGTGGATTTTTAGGGAACCAACTCAAGCCTCCTCCACCTGGTAGGGCAGGTAGGCGGCGGTGTAAAATTGGCCGAGCTTCACCTCCGGCACACGGGGGGGCAGGAAGACTAGGCCGCAGTCTTCGCAGCGGTCAAAATTGTATTTTCTGACAGTTCATCGTGCATCATGGCCGCCGTTTGGACGTAGGGGCGGAAGTTTGAGGAATTGCAGGCAAGGCAGTTTTTTAGCTTTTCCATCAGCGGGTGACGTGGTTTACCAAGGAGTGAAGAAACGGCATCTGCGGGAAGCTGAGCATAATCTTGATGTCCTCGGCTAGGCTGGTTTCGTCGTCGAGGAAGGCGAAGATTTGCTGCACGCTGTTTTTGAGGTACATCGTTTCAAAAAGCTTTGGCCCGTACCCGTTTTTGCGGTGCAGCAGGTCGAGGAATATCGCATCGTAAAAGTGGAATTTTGGCGAAAAAATGCCTTGATTGGCCGGCCTGCCCGATTTCAGATTTGCCACTATTTTAGCGCAGTTGCGCTCACAGTTTTTGAAAGAATAACCGCTTGACGGTTTTACCCAACCGCCACCCGTTCCGATGCGGACGTGCTTGCCTGCCGAGTATTTTTCAAAAGGAAAATCGCTCATGGGAATTACGCCCTGCTCCTGTTCAACAATGTCAAAATCACGCAGTTTGAGAATGTCGCCAACATACCGGTGCAACATGCGGTCATAGTCGCCGTCGTTGAGCAGGGCAGGGGAGAACAGGGTAAATTCCACCAGCGCCTCCCGCTTGTTCAGTGGCAGTACGTAGGTAAAGCTCGTGGCCTCCGGCCAAAGCAGCCGGTAGTCCATCATAGTGAAACGGCCGGGGTCGAACTGGTCGTCAGGCGTACGGATGACCCAGCCCTTGAAGTGCTGCAAAAGCCGGGTGTATTTGTCGTTTTTTTTGAAAAAAGCATCGGGTATGCGGCTGTCGAAAACATAATCGGCGGTGTAGCTACACTGCTGCCCGTTGATGCGGATTGGATTGCCATTTTCTACAGATAGCACCTCCGCTGTTTCCCAGTGGAAATTGGGATGTGCAGCGATTTCCTGCTTCGCAAATTCGTAAAAATCAATGGCCCGGAGCATTTTGTAGTGGTATGGCTCCAAACTCAGCGGAATGGCATGTTCCGCAGAAAAGAAGTCCCCTTTCGACCAGCTTTTGCGCAGCAGGTCATCCCATTTTCCCTTGCCTTTTTCCCAAAAACACCAAGTACGGTCGTTTTGGTCTTTGGCGGTTTTTTCAAGGATGAGGATGCGTT
>JAHEAS010000354.1 GCA_024642645.1 Saprospirales bacterium
CCAAAACCAACAGCCTGTGCTGGCAGTTCGGGAAGGCATCGAAGTGGGCGAACTGGCTGCTGGCACTTATTTCGTGGAGTGCAGGGCTGGGGACTGGCTGCGGGTGGAGCAGCTGGTGGTGGAGTAGATGCTTTATTTTGTGGAGCAAAACAAAAAAAAAAGCGGCTGGATAGCAATTGTGCTATCCAGCCGCTTTTTCATTTCCAAGCTGGCCACTCGCCGAGGTTGGGAAGTGGGGCATTTACCTCTATCCTCTCCCCCGTTTTTGGGTGGTCGAAAGCGAGGCGATGGGCATGCAGGTGAATCATTGAAATGTCTGATTTCATGCCCCCTCCACCGTATTTTTCATCGCCAAGCACCGGGCAACCGATGGCGGCCATCTGTACCCGTATCTGGTGGTAGCGCCCCGTCAGCAGCTCGATTTCGGCGAGGCATTTTTCTCCTTTTTTTTCCAAAACTTTGTAGCGAAGACGGCATTCCTGCGATGCCTTGGTGTGCGGGTTGACGACGACGGCGCGTTTTGCCAGGTCGTCTTTTTTTATCCAATGAACCAGCTCGCCCTCGTCCGCTGGCGGGCATTTTTCCAAAATGGCAAAGTAAAATTTGCTAACCGACCTGGCCTCAAATTGCGCAGCCAGCGACTTTATGGTAGCGGGTGTTTTTGAAATGAGCAATACCCCGCTCACCGCCCTGTCGAGGCGGTGCGTCAGCCCAACGACGAGTTGTTTTTTCCAGGGAAAAGTTTTTCTGAAATATTCGGCCACCTCCCGCTCGACGCTGGGGTTTCGATGCTTATCCTTGTCGGATTGCAGCCCAGCGGGCTTATCAATGGCGAGGAGATAGTTGTCTTCGAAAAGGATTGGAAGCATTTGTAAGATATGAGGTTTGAGGCATGAGGTCGGTGGCCGTTACCACATGGCTTCATGCGTCTTACCAATTATTGTTGCTGGTTGTACCACTGCTCGCAATAGGCTTGCACACTGTTTTCGAGCAATAGCTTATAATTGGAGGCAGTTGTGAAATTTTCGAATGCGGCTTTCCGCTCCTTGTGTATGCGCTTGTAAATATCTGCGTGTTCTTTTTTGAAACTGTCAAAACTGAAGACAGTCTTTTCCTTTGCCAGCGCCGCTGATGGCACCGGTTCCGATTTCTTGTTTTGTGAAAAAAGGTCAGCGCCCTCCCCTACCCTGCTCATGCGGCTGGCTTGGTTAGCGGTTTTTTTCTGAACGGAGAAGGCTGGCTCCATCGTCTTTCCGATAGATTTTTCTTCTTCAAGGAGTTGGCGGAAATCGGCGGCGGTGATGTCCTTTGCCCGCTCTCGGTTGATGCGCTCGTCGTCCTTTAGGCTTTTTTTGCGGGAAACGACTTGTTCCAATAATTGGGCGTAGAGGTTTGCCTCCTCGAAACGGCGGTTGGTGACCCATCCCGAAAATGCCTTTACCTTTTCTTTTGCGCCTTTTACAATGGTCTTTTTTTCAAAAAATGCGAGCATAAATAACACAAAATAATCTTCGTAACCCACCAGTTCGCTGCCTTTTATGATGGGCAACACTTCGTCCAGGGCGAAGACCATGCTCACACCGTACTCCGTCAAAGTATTGAAGGCGCGGCGCTGGGCTTCGGTCAACGATTCAATGCGAGATTGTAGATCGTTGGTGGGCCTTCCGGCTTTCTTTTTGGTCGCCTCTACTGGCACTTCGTCCGGCGTTCCCGGTTCTGGGTTGAAATCTGTTTTCTCGTTGATGACGATGCGAAGGTCAGTGATGTTCCGTCCTTTCTTGATGAAGTCGTATTCAATTCGGAGGTGTGTTTTTTCGTTGATTTCTTCGCGGGCTACGTCCAGCACCTTGCGCCGAAAGTTGCGGAAATCGGGATATTTGTCGGCGATGCCAAGCCGAGACTTGAACTCTTTAATGCTGGCAGCGAAGACATTGCGTCCGTGGCGGATGTTCTCGAAGTAGTATGCCTTGCACATCTGGTATATGCGGATGCTGAACCCGCTCTTCATCTTCGCCACTTCCAAGAATTCGAAGCGGGTGAAGCGTTCTTTCAGCCCTAATAAAAAGGGCTTCATTTGCGGTGAAAAGCCGAACTCTACACAAAGCACGCCGTGTTCGTCGTATTTGGGAACGGCACCTGCCACCCAATTTATATGGCCGCGAAGTCGATGTCCGTCCACGGTGAAATCGGTGGGAAAAGTGATCTTTTTGTCGGTGATGCTGTCGAGCAGGTCATCGAGGCGCTCATAGAAGGAACCGTGCTTTTTGGTCTCGTCCGATTTGAGGATATATTCGATTTCGGACACTGGCACGAGGTAGGTCTCGAAGTCGCTGTCCTCCGGACGCAGCAAGGTTGCCATGTACAGGATGAGCTTCTGTTCACGGGGCGTCAGCTTGTAGCGGGCATGTTGTATAAATTGGTTGGCAATCGCCGCAACCTTTTTTGTCTTTTCCACTTGCATGGTGACTCAATTTCGAGGCAAAGTATTTTCTCGCGTGTACATGACAAATGATTGGTGTACACTTTTTTTCAACATTTCCCACAACGGGGACACATCAACGCAAAATACTTGCCCTTTTGGCAAAAACACCTCCCCCATTGGGGACACATGCGCCACAAAATGAAATTCCCAGCTGGGTAAAATCAACATGATAGACCTGTGCAGTTGGGCGATATTGACGCATTTTGGCGTAAAAATGCCGCCACACAGCAGGAACACCACAAAACCCCTGTAAATACAGGCGTTCCCAAACAAGGTACACATGAGCGAAACAAAAAATTGAAACCTCCGTAACTCAATCCCCACTTCTGGTACACATATTCCCACGACGGGGACACGTATAGTTGTTAAAACACTTTAACTATCTGATTATCAAGTAATTAACTTTCTATTGGGTTTTGGTAAAGTTACAGAGGCTAATATAAAACACCCACAACAAGTACACGCAAAGGAAGGGGTTGTCAAAAAAACCACTGTTTTGTCCATCCCATTGCCCAAATTTTGTCATAAATGAATGATTGTGGGCGGAATCCTCCCACAATGGGTACACAACCCACTAAAAGTAACCGTATCTCCCACATTTAATACTCGAAAAGCCCACTTCATGGGCACTTGTTGCCCACTTTTCAGACGCGGCAAGCCCACGACAGACACACGTAAAACCCACTGCTGGTATCCCTGTGTCCCCATTGAAGCACACAAGTACCCCACCTTGGGTACACGCCAAATTACCTAAACAATTGATATTCAATAGGTTATCTAAACCTCAACTATTTAAAGAGAAAACTAATAACTATAAAAAACTAAACTTTTATAAAGGAGTAAGAAGTGATTTTTTATTTTTTTAGCCTAAAATGCCTTGAGCGTGAGTAGCCGCGTCCATTTCACTGGCGCTTGATGTGTACCCGATGTGGTGAACTACTAAGCTTCGAGTTTCTGAACCAAAAAAGACAGGTCTCAGCCAGGTTTTGGTTTTTTGCTGATTGTTTATTGCTCAAGCCGTAAAAATTGCCTTCCTAAAAAGGGTAGCTCGGAATATATTTATTTATGTATATTTCGTTAATTAACGAATTCGTCTTTTACTTTTTTCTTTAAAATACTCCCCTACCCTTTTCCCTTTTGCTGGCTTGCCTTAGCTTTGTGGCGTCATTAGAAAACGACGTTAAATCGTCATTTCGTTATTTCTTTATCACTAAACAATTACTATGGCAATGGTCATCGGAGTCGTATCTCAAAAAGGAGGCGTAGGAAAATCAACCGTGGCGCGCCTCACCGCCTGCAACTATGCCGCCAACGAATGGGCGGTCAAAATCGCAGACATGGACCTCTCACAAGGAACCTGCACCAACTGGAACCGTCGTCGGATGCAAAACGAAATAGCCCCACTGGTGGCTGTAGAGCAGTTCGTCAACGTGAGCGATGCACTCAAGCACGGTGACCGCTACGACCTCATCGTGTTCGATGGTGCGCCCCACTCTACCAGCAAGACACTCGATATTGCAAAATCCAGCGACCTTGTGGTGCTGCCAACGGGTGTCTCCCTTGATGACTTGGAACCAACCATCAAGTTGGCGCATGAGCTAAAAAAGAACGGCGTGCCTTCCCTGAAAATCGCCATCGCTCTTTCCCGAATTGGCAACAGCGAAGCCGAGCTGGCTGAGGGCATGGAGTATGTACGAGCAAGTGGCTACCACCTGCTCGACGGCGTCCTCTTCGAAAAGACGGCCGTGCGACGTGCCAGCGACGAGGGCAAGTGTGCCACCGAGACCGGCTTCAAAACCATCAACGAAAAGGCAGATGTGCTGGTACAGGCGATTGTGAACCGCGTTGAGCAAGTGAAGTAATGTCGGATTGATAGTGCTGTTCCACTTGTTTGAATTGTAGAATTCTTTTAATCGTTATTTCGTTACCAAAAAAATACCTTCGGGAGGATTGAAAAGATGAAAACAGGTTATTTAATCAAGAATCCATTTGAATCAGTCTATACCGTTAAACCTGTGCCCCTCGTTAGAAAAAATGAAAAGACGATTTCTTTAAATCGTTATTTCGTTATCTTTGCGAATCACCCCAAACAACAAACAATTCAAAAATTAAAACCACTCATGGCAAAAATCAGCAAACCAACAACCAACCGCAAGGGCGCACCACCACCGGAGTTCGAGGCACCGACCAACCTGAGTCGCAACTCCGACCAAGACCTTCGCCCACTCAACTTCAAAGTACCTGCGGCCTTCAAGC
>JAHEAS010000355.1:0-1743 GCA_024642645.1 Saprospirales bacterium
GGAAAGCGGCGGTTGCCGGATGGCTCAATGGCCAGGTTTATTTCACCATTGGAGGCCGTATCGTTCAGTGATGCTTTTTTTACGTCCGTGTCTGGGCAGTTCAGCAAGTGGTAAGGAACCCATAAAACTTTGTCCTTTCTAAACGAAGTCTGTCGGTAACCATCAGCGAACATGACCTCGTTGTAGCTTTCAATGGTTTTGGCAGTCTGCCAATCCTTTATGCCAATGGAGGAACGGATGGTTTTTCCATCAAAATTGTAAATGAAAATGGGCAAGGTATAGTCTTGGCCGACCTTGAGTTGCGAGCCGTTTTTAAGGTCGTTTAATGCGTAAAATTTAGAAACATTGCATGAGTTCCTATCAAGGTTATAACGGCGAAGCAAGGAGAAAACGCCATCGCCTGGCAAGGCTTTGGCCTTGTAGAAATCGGGTTCAGCAGGTGGGCGATGCGCACCAATCAATAGCATCAGAATAAATAGGGTCAACAGCCGGGACATATTGGTTTCGAGTTAGCGAATTAGCATTTTAACAGTAAAATTATTCAAAACACCTGCAAATCGCCAAATTCAAGCCAAGTTCGCAGTGTATCTTCTATTTGTTGACCATCAGTTTTTGTACCGTAAACGATTGTCCGGCTTTTAACCGCACATAGTAGATGCCAGTTGAAAGTTCTCCAAGCGGGAGTCCGATGGTATGCTTTCCGGGTAGTTGCGTTTCCCATAAAACCGTCTTGAACAGCCTGCCAGAATTGTCCAGTATTTCCACAGTAACCAACTGTTTGTCAGGCAGTTGATAGCGCAAAGTTGCCTTGTTGGCGGCTGGGTTTGGAAACAGTTCCAAGCCCACATTTTCAACCAAAGACTCCTTGTCTGCGCTTACATAAGGCATTTCGAGCAAGGCTCGTTGATAAACGCCACTGCCGTGGGTTGCTGCCCTCAGCTTCCGGTTGGCAGGTGAAATTTTTAAGTCAAAAACCATCACCGCTTCCGGTAACCCATCGAGATAAGATTGCCAAGTGACACCAAAATCCACAGAGGAAAACACGCCGAGGTCATTTCCTACATAAATATTATTCGGAAATAACGGGTCGATGGCGATGGCATTGGTTGGCAAGTCGGGCAGTCCGTTGCTGATATCCTCCCAGTTGGCGCCATAGTCGCTGGTACGGAACAGGTGGCCAGAGCCATAGCCACCAATTGCAGCAAACGCAACAGCGTCATTGGTTGGGTCTACCTCTAAGTCGAGAATGAAGCGATTTGGAATGCCGTTACTCACGTTTTCCCATGTATTCCCACCGTTTTGTGTCACGAAAATATGGCCTGGGGTGCCGTTGTAAGGTGCTGAAGCAACATACACCACGTTCGGGTTAATATTTGAAATGGCAATGCTCAACATCGGATTGCCATCAAGTGGTTGGCCGCTGTTGGTAGTCGTCCAATTGTTGCCATTGTCCGTTGACTTGGCTAAAATGGCTGAACCTGCGTAGATAACTTGGCCGTTCGATGGGGCCAAAGCAAAAGGTGCCACAAAAGCCACTGGGCCTTGAACAGGAGGGCTAAGGTAATTGTAGTTAGTGCCACCGTCGTCCGAGCCCAACAAATTCAGATTTTGCCAGGAGAGGTAGCTATACTGGTCGTCCTGCTGGTTAATGGCACTCCAACTTCCGTCGCCACCGAACTTCCGACGCCAAGTAACGGTACTGCCCGTCAAAGGGTCAATATCGGGGTTCAATCGGATGGTGCC
>JAHEAS010000355.1:1753-4737 GCA_024642645.1 Saprospirales bacterium
CCGTTGTAAAACTGGGCAGTTTGCATCCGACCACTTGCGCTTTGAAAACTTTCGCCATTGTCAGTGGACCGATGTACACCGCCATCATCAGCGACATAGAAAACGCCGGGAAGGGTAGGGTGCCAAATGGCGTCATGGATATCAGAATGGACAAACTCTGGCCCACCGTCTGGCCCGCCAATAGGTGCATTGGTGAAGCCAATGCCTCCATTTGTGCTTTGGCTTTTTTGTACAATGTTTTGCCCACCATCGCTTGACCGCCAAGTGTCAATGCCAACTATGACCAATTCGTTCGGATTTGTCGGGCTAACGGCCACATCATGTGCATACCAACCTTGCCACTGTGAATAGTCGGTGGTGGTCTGGATGCTCCAAGTTGTGCCGAAATTGTTGGAGCGGCAGAGCCAGCTTGCACCTTCCGCTGAGCTGAGGCCGTTGCCGATGCTGGCGTAAATCACATCCGGTGCGCTTGGTGACCGGTCGAGCATGATTTTTCCGTTGAAAATATCGGGCAATCCAGCGGCGATTTTTGTCCAATTTGTGCCGCCATTGCTGGTGCGATAGATGCCATAACCAGGTGAGCTTTGGTTGCCACAGCCAACCACAACGATATCGGGATTCGTTGGGTGAATGACTAGGTCGTTTGCTAAAACTACATTGTGTACCAATGACCAGGTGTCACCACCGTTGGTGCTTTTGTACACCCCGTCTGAGGTGGCAGCGTACACAATAGCGGCATTTGACGGTGCAACTTCAATATCCCAAACACCCTTGTTTTGGTCTTGCGAAAAATCGAGGCTTTTCGTCCAGGTTTGGCCACCGTCTTTGCTCCGCAAAAGACCAATGCCGTAGGTGCCTCGAGTATTGCGGTAAGCACCACCCGTACCAGCAGTCTGGTGGTTGTAAACCTCTCCAGTTCCAATGAAAATAGTCATGGAATCATTGGGTGGAAAGGCGATAGCACCAACGGCTGGCACTGGAAATCCAGTGGGCACACGGTGCCATGCGGTGGTGCCCATGCCACCCGTGTAACTGCGCCAAAGGCCGCCGCTGGCTGAGCCAGCGTACATGGTGTTTGGGTTTTGTGGGTTGAAGGCGAGTTTTAAGGTGCGGCCTGCCCGGTTGTGTGGCCCCAATGTTACCCAAGGGTCTGTGCTTCGAGTAGCGGTTTCGGCAGGTGTCATTTGATTTAAGAAACGCCATGCTTGCATATAACTTGCTGGGGGCATTTTGTCAAACGGATAAATCCGAGCACTGCCGAAAAAATTCAATGCCTCATAGGCATCGGAAGTTTTTGTCGCATCCTGCCTCGATTTGTTATCGTGAAAATATTTGCAACCAAAAACAGTCAAGCATAGGAGAATGGCCACAAAAATTGGGCGGGAGTATTTGTTTGTCATAGTATTCGGGAAATTTGTTTGTTTTTGCTTTCGGGCAAATATACACCGAAGCTGCAAGGCTTCAGGGTATTTTTAACGCAAACACACGTCAATTCATGCTTTTTGATGAACCCCATTCTCCGCAAAAAACCATGCTATTTCCCAAATCACCTCCTCAAGAGGCAGGAATTTCTGGATTTTTGATATCAAACCACAGTCTTCGTTTTGCCTTCGCAAAAAAAACTGCAATAATATAGCAGGGATGATAGATTAACCTAAATTCGCCCCGGTTTTGCCTCGTTACAATAAGAAAATACGGTGCAATTCGCCATTAATCATTTATTACCATTCAATTTTTCAGCCATGATTGCCATCATTGTTATCATTTTTATTCTCGGCTACACCGCCATTGTACTGGAACATCCCCTGAAGTTGGACAAAACGGTTCCAGCGATATTTACTGGAGCGATACTTTGGGCAATCATATCGTTCGCTGGGCTAGGCGTCGTAAATGCAGAGCACCAACCGGGAGACTTGGAAAGTGTACTAGTGCACCACCTCGGCAAAATCGCCGAAATCCTATTTTTCCTTATCGGTGCGATGGTGATTGTAGAGTTGGTTGATTTGCATCGGGGTTTTTCTGTTATCACCAACCGCATTAGAACTACCAGCAAAACCAAGCTGCTCTGGCTGATTTGCATCATTTCCTTTTTTCTTTCGGCAGTGCTGGACAACCTGACCACCACCATAGTAATGATTTCGTTGCTCCGCAAATTGGTGCCCGACCGCAAAGAGCGGATTTGGTTTGTGAGCTTTGTGGTGATTGCCGCCAACGCAGGTGGTGCTTGGTCACCCATTGGCGACGTCACAACAACCATGCTTTGGATTGGGAAAAAAGTCTCCTCTGGGGGTTTGATTGAAGATGTTTTTATTCCTTCGGTGCTGTGTCTTGCAGTTCCGCTCCTCATTGCGACCGCTATGCGCCATTTTAAAGGCCATGTTACTTTGGGGTCAGGCGATATTGCTGCCAGCGAGGAACGGCAGCAATTGTTAAGCAGCAAAACCATGTTAATTCTTGGTATTGGCGGGTTGATTTTTGTGCCCATTTTTAAACAAATTACCCATTTGCCGCCCTACATGGGTATGATGATTTCGTTGAGCATTGTTTGGCTGGTTTCAGAGTATATCCACCCTGGCGACCAGTTTTACGAAGAGCGAAAACACCTGTACACGGCCCGCCATGCCTTGAGCAAGATTGAAATGTCGAGCATCTTGTTTTTCTTGGGCATTCTGTTGGCTGTCGGAGCTTTGGAGTCGGTTGTTAGTGCTACCCATGCTGACGGGCATCCAGTAGGTTTCCTCATGTCGATGGCCGAGCTACTAAATAGTGCCATCCCAAATACAGAGGTCGTCGTAATAATACTTGGGGTGCTTTCTGCCATTGTTGACAACGTGCCATTAGTGGCCGCTGTGATGGGCATGTACCCAATGGATATTTTTCCGATGGATGACAAAATTTGGCAACTCATTGCATTTACTGCAGGTACAGGAGGCAGTATGCTCATTATTGGTTCAGCCGCAGGTGTTGCTGCCATGGGTATGGAG
>JAHEAS010000356.1 GCA_024642645.1 Saprospirales bacterium
GATCCCGGTGCAATGGCCAAAGTTGGTACACATACAGTCTGTGAAGATGAATACGCCTACGATGTGGCGCTGAGAGTTGTCAGGAAACTCATTGAGCACGGGGCAACCGCCTACATGATTACCCGCGACCGCAACGACGGCATCCGTGATGACCAATACCTCGTCTGTGACAATGATGAAGTGGTTTGGGGCAATGAGTCAATTTTTAGAGGGCACAAGCCACGCCTATTTCAGCGTTCGGATGTCATCAATGAGCTTTATGAAAAGCATAAGAAACAAGGCGTTGAGAATCAAAAACTCATCGTTATCCATGTGGATTCAAGGGGGAAAGGGCAACAGACCGACCTGTTTTTCTACTACCACCCTGACGATAAACAGGGAAAGATTTTAGCGACCAAAATGCACGAAAGCATGGAGGAGAACTACAAAAAGGTTAACAAAAAAAGAGGGTATGATGGAACTGTGACTTCCCGGGACCTGCACATGCTTCGTGAAACGAAAGTACCTGCTGCGTATATCGAGATGGGAAATATCAAGCATCCAACCGACCAAAAGCGTTTGTTTCTTGCTTCCAATCGTCAGTTGATAGCGGATTGGTTGTACGAAGGGATGAAATAGAGTTGAGAATTATTTCATTGTACTCGATTCTACTACAGCACTTTGCTTCGCAAAATTTGGGTCAAAATCCTTCAAACGAGCTATCATCGCTAGGACGATATAAAAAACGATCGAAGTAGGCAACAAAGTGATTGCTTCCTGTGGGTAGCTCGCCAGCGCAAGTAGGAAAACCGTTATGGTAAGGCTGAGATAAATTGTCTTGATTTTAGGGTCTTTTACCCTAAAATAGTAACGGATACTGGTGCGCATAGCTGTGAAAAGCAAGCCAATATAAATTATCAACCCAATCCACCCTGTTTCCACCGCTAATCGTACATAGAGGCTGTCATGCGCAAAACTGGCCAACCAACTATCCGGTGTGAACCGTTTCCCCCAGTATCCGGTGCTGCCCAGCCCTGCGCCTACTGGGTGAGCGTGGATGTACGGTTGAACTTTAGCTTGGTTCTGCATCCGCACATCTATGGTATCGCTACTTTCTCCCCTAAAAGCTGATTGAATTCGCCAAACAACGGCATTATTGGTTGATTTCATGACTAGAACACCCCCCACCATAAAAAAGAACAGGCCGGCGATGATGGTTTGTCGTTTGAAGGTTAGAACCAAAAACATGAGCACACCCATTGGCAACATTACAAAAGGTGTCCGTGAACCAGCATAAGCCATTCCCAGCAACATACTGACTGACGCTACTAACAAAGCAATCCGGCGCCAAATCTTGAAAGGGCCTGATGCCAAAACAAGGCACAACATACTCATGTACCCCATCAATATTCCGAAAGTAGTTGGGTCGGAGAAAAAAGAAAAAACCCGCATTCGGTCCCACTGAAAGATGAGCATGAAACGCTCTTCGTCTGCGTTTAGCCAAGTTATTTCGGCTTGGCTGAATCCAATCCATTCTTGCTTGAGGGAATACAAGGCAGACACAAAGCCAAAAAAAAGAATCACTTTCAATGTAGTGACAATCCGTTTATAACTACTGAATGCGTAACAAGCGATGAAATATAGTGCCAGCAGGAGCGCTACGGAGCGAACGGTATAAACCCATGCCAGCCTAGAGCCAGCCCAAGGGTTGAGCACTTCGAGAAGATTGTAGTATATCCATGCAAAAATGAAGATGCTGATGGGGTTTTTAGCAAAACTGAAATCCTTCTCTTTGATGAGGCGGGCAAGCATCCCCACAAGCATCAGCATCAGCATACCATCGAGCGCCGTGCCAATGGGGGCATCAGTGTACTTGGCGACTAGCCCCAGCAAAAAGCCAGCGAAAACCATGACATTGATTCCAAAATTGAGGTCTATGAAAATACCAGCCACTACAGGAATGGCCAAGATACCTGTCACCAACAGTACAGCAAACTTGAGCGGAAGCATGGACAGAACAAACGAAAGCCCTAACGCAAACAGCAATAGCAGCACATACCCAAGTGGGTTGTTCAGCTTTTGGTAAACGACTTGCTTTACCAGCCAATCTTTAAAACTTGTAAAAATCGAAATGGTGTAATTCATTTTCTCATAGTCGCAGGGGGAAGTAACTGTTTCAAAAAAATCTTAAAAACAGTCGGAGTTCAACGTTTTGCGAAAAACGAGTCAATTGTTCAATAGCCAATGTGTGGGGAAATGCCTAGCTGAGAAGCCGAATGGAACTGGGGAGAAAGAATGGGAACTGGTTCCACCTTTTCAGGTTTCTCCAAGCTCCCGATTCCTAACCCATTCAAATATTTCTTAAATTCACAAGAAGACAACCTTTACAAAACAAGCCAGCAATAACAAGAAACAAAGTGTACTTGCCACGAATTCAAGGATTTTTTCCTTCTGAGAAAGGGCAATTTCTGGTTCCTGATTTGCTTTTTTGACGTTGTTCTCCATGAATTTATTGTCGTTTATTTCATGATTTTTTTACCCAACTTCACAAAGATAGGTGGTAACAAATCTTTCGCAAAATCTTTCGCCGATTGAAATGCATTGAATTTTCGCATATCGGTATCTACCGTCACCCCTTTCCGCTCTCTGAACAGGGTGGTATGGTCTTCTAACCCTTCGTTAATCTCGCTGGCTGGACGGCCATTGGTGTAGTAATATAGCGCCATCGACTTCCTGCTCCTATCAGGTGGGCAGGTAAGCGGGTTGGGCAGTCCATGGTATGAAAAATCCGTTGTAGTGAACATGGCCATTGTATTGAACCTTGGCGGTATTTTGCTTACACAACGAGTCATGTCCCTATTCCACAATTCGAAATGACCACCATATTCGTCCTGCCAATCTTTGTTGAGATAAACAAGCACGTTCAGGCGGCGGTCAAGGCCAGTTTGGCGGTGTTTGTTGAAGTCAGCATGTATTTTTAAAAAACCACCGGGCTTGGTTTGGTGGAATCCACCACCTTCGAAATATGGGTCTGGCGTCAGGGTTTCTTTGATGCTGGTCAATTCTTGTAAAAACATCAAAAATGGTTCTGAATTGAGGAAGTGAGCAAACGCTTTTGACATGGGCCCAAACCTGCGTTCACCACGTGAGGCCAACTTTATTTCGTTAGGCGTTTGAAACTTGATATCGTCCTTGCTTTCAAGATTTGGGAACTCATCAAGGATGGCATCTAGGACTTCTGGGTTGAAAAAATCCTCAAAAAAGATATTAGGGAAAGGGTCGCCACTTGCATATTTAGCCTTGTAATCTGCAGCAACGGCTTGCAGGTCTGCATACGCCTCGTTCAGGAAATCCTTGGTGTCAGGCACAAGGAATTTTTCCGCAAATGAATTTAGTGTATGGGTCATAATCTTGTTTAAAATTCAATGGAATTGATAATTCGTCAAAATAGCTACAAAGAAATAATCAATAATGCAGCTATTTAGCAAAAAATGGGGTCAAATTATCTCCGGTTTCAGCAAACTTTTTCTGCGCCTACAAGATGTTTGTCTACGATTTCCCAAAATTGTTTTACACGCTCCGTCCAAGTATTCTGGTTTGCGGTCAGTCTCCGCTGTTCAATTAACTCAATGGAATCTTCCACAATAGCCCTGTTAATGGCTTGCACAAAGTTTTCCTCATTTTCCGCTATATAAACTACGTCCGCAAAACTACGAATATCTTCTGAAAAATTAGTCGTAACGACTGGCTTTCCAGCTGCTAGGTATTCATTGATTTTCAAAGGATAAATACTTGCAGTCAGTTTGTTTTTTAAGAACGGAATGATCGTAACGTCAAAATGTTGCAAGAAAGCAGGTAACTCACGAATGTTCTTACCGCCAGTCAAAATGACGTTTGGCATCTTATCCAATCCATATTCTTTGTAGCATTCCGAGTTCAGCGGGCCTACCAGCACAAGCGTTTTGTCAGGGTGTTGCTCCGCAATTTGTTTAAACAGCGGATAATTCAGCCTGTACTCGTTGATATTCCCAGTGAACCCTATGACTTTGCCTTTTACGCCTTCCAACTCTTTTGGCCTCGGCAGCGGTCCTTGGTGTACTTTTTCAAAAATACTGATGTCCACTGCATTGTGGAGCACATATGTATTGGGATTCAGGTGCTTTTTCAGACGGTGCAGGTTCTTGGAAGTCACGAAAGCGATGTCCGAATTGTGGAGTGCCTCCTCCTCTACCCTGGCGCCATGTTTAGCGGTGTATTGCTCCTCTGTCATGTCGTCAATGCACTGATACATGCTCAATTTTGCGCCAAGTTCCTTTGGTAGTGCGCCTGCGAAGTAGGGGTTGAAGCAATTCAGGTACAGAAAGTTCTTGATGTCGTAATCCTTTATGACCTGCTTTATCGTGTCGACTATTATCCGATTGTTGAACTCAGCCCAACGGTCGTAGTTTTTTCCTGGGTTCATCCAATTGATGGGCAGCGTGAGTGGTGGGTGTACCGCAATGACTTGAGGGAGGTCGGGTATCGTCTCATAACGCATCTGGTTCATGAGCATGTCCTTCCGTCGGGCTTTTACCATCGGCTGTTTCCAGCCCTTTACAAAATCCTTGATGGAATAAGGATGGTTGATATAGAAAACCCGGTTGTGCTTCGCAAACTCTCTTGTGAACGAAAGCGATACCGATGAGTACGCATTGTCCCAAGGAAAAAGTGTGAAATA
>JAHEAS010000357.1 GCA_024642645.1 Saprospirales bacterium
CCATGTAAATCTTGTTTTTTGAAAAACCGTGGTGTTCTGCCAACTTGAACATCTTCGGATTGTACCACAGCGCGGGCGACAATACGCCCACCTTGCCGAATACACTAGCGAACTGAAGCCCCGCGTACAATGCCAGCAGGCCACCTAGTGAACTGCCGATTATTCCGGTGTTTTCGGCATCAGGCAGCGTGCGATACTGGGCATCAATGAACGGCTTAATGTGCTCGATGATCAAATGCAGGTGCTTCGACCCTCCCCCACCCTTGTTTTGGTGGCGAAATGGCGCGTACTCCGCGATCCTGTCAACACCCGCATTGTCTATCCCAACGTAAATAGCCTGCAGCCGCTTAGGCATTTTGGACATGCTTTCCGGTATTTTCCAATGCCTGCCACCGAAAGCTGTCCGGGCTTCAAAAAGATTTTGCCCATCCAGCGCGTAGACAACTGGATAGTGCCGTTTTGAGGTAGTATAATCTTTTGGTAATAGTACCCGCACGGGTCGAGCCTTGCTTTCATGAGGCGACTTGAACCAATAAAATTGAAGTAATGGGGACATACTTATTCCGGCTTCTTGTTGCAACGCTCGCGCCACGCCTCCTTGAAGCGGACGCGATCTTCCTCGCTCATGTTCTGCCATTTCCCACGCCAGTGCGCAGCCCTGCCTTTTCCGACAGGACTACCGCCCCGAAAGCCGCCGAACAATATTCGGCAAAGCACGAGCAGGCCAACTGCTTGCCAATAACTGAGCACGGCCACGCCGAGCACGGGTGGCAAAATTGCGTTCCAAAGCAACATGACCACCGCACCAAACAGCGCCACGGCTGCCAGTATCACGAGCGGGATGAAGAAAAATCTTTTGCGGCGGTATCCGCTATGCTTGTTGAACATGACTTTATTTTTTTAAGCTTTTAGACGATAGATAAAAGACATTAGAAGGCTCTCGTTGCCTGTCCAAAGTCTTTAAGTCAATAATCTATGAGTTCTTGGTAAAAGGTTTCGAGGCGGTCACGCAAGTGTTTCACGGCGTATCGTTTTCTGGAAATCAGGGTTTTCAAGTTCACGCCCGTCCGGTCGGAGATTTGCTGAAAAGTTTGGTCTTCCAGCTCGTTCCAGATGAAGACGTCTCGTTGGTTTTCTGGCAATTCGTCGAGTGCGGCAAACAGGGTTTCCCAGAAAAGCTGGCGGAGGTACTCGTCCTCCGGCGTGGCAAAGTCAGCGAGCAGCAAGTCGTTGAATTGCGTTTCCCCCTCGTCGTTTTCGTAGGCGAGGTCATCTAGCCGGTCGGGTTGGCGTTTGCGGGAGCGGTCGATCAGTTTGTTTCGGGTAACCCGGAACAGCCAGGCACCAATATTTTCCACAGCCTCCACATCCACTAGTTGGCTCAATTGGAACCAAACGTCTTGCAGCACATCCTCCGCGTCGGCATCGCTGCCCACCCGGGGCCGGATGAATCCGAACAAGCGCTTGCTGTAATTGCGCACGGTCTGGACGATAGTTTGCCGCTCTGCCATGATAATGGTTTCAGTCACGAAGATGGTATTTTTGAGAAAGGCAGACGAATGAAGCTTGTTTTTACTTTACGTAATGGTATCTTTTTGAAAATATAGTGACTTTTACCTCATGAATAAAACATCACCTACCATTGGCGTCGTGCTTTCCGGCGGCGGCGTGCGCGGCGTGGCGCACCTCGGTCTGCTACAAGTTTTGGAAGAAGTTGGCATTGAGCCAATAGCCTTTTCGGGCACGAGCGCCGGGGCGTTGGTCGGAGCACTTCGTGCGGCAGGACATTCCATTTCCACTATCCTGGATTTTTTTAAAACCACTTCCATTTTCAATATCGGCAATTTTGTCACGCGCAAGCCTGGGTTCATTGACTCGGACAAGTTCATCCCGGTAATGAAGGAGTTTCTCCCAGACGACGATTTTTCGGCACTTCAAAAAAAGCTCTACGTAACAGCAACGGACATGGTGCGAGGCAGGCAGCGGACTTTTTCACATGGGCCACTCATCCGCCCGGTGTTGGCCTCGGCGGCCTTCCCGGTGGTGTTCACCCCGGTAGAAATTGAGGGGCATTTGTACACCGATGGCGGAGCCTTGAACAACTTCCCCGTAGAGCCGCTCGCTGGCGAGTGCGAGCTGGTCATTGGTTCCAATGTGCACCCGTTCAAAGACCTCCAACCCAGCGACATCCGCTCCACACTGGCAGTGATGGAACGGCTGTTCCACCTCAGCATCCACCATCATTCCGTGCGTAAATACCACCACTGTAACGTGGTAATTGCTCCGCACGAATTGGCAGCCTTCGCCACTTTCGACCGGTCGAATTTTGATAAAATGTTTGAGATTGGATACAAAGCAGCCCATGCGAAACGGGCAGAATTGGTGGCTTTGTTGAATGATGGATAAAACCCCTTCTCGGCAGGATTTTCGCTGGTTTTATCTTTTCGCTATTTTGTTTAAAAAAATACATCTCACACCGACATGCGCATCATTTTACCTTTCTTCCTCCTGCTTTCCATTTCGTTGCAAGCACAGGAGTTCGACAACGGATTCCACTTCTACATGCCACCCGGCGACAGCACGGCGCAGCGTTTTCTGCCCGAATTCCCGAAGGAACCCATCGCCAACTTCGTGAGCATCAACGCGGCGGGCCACTTCGAAGCAGGTGGTGAGCCAGTGCGATTTTGGGGGGTAAACGTGTCGGCAGGTGGCTGTTTTCCGAAGAAAAACAAAGCACCTTGGATTGCTGCCCGGATGCGCAAAATGGGTATCAACCTCGTTCGCTTCACCAACATGGACAACCGCTGGGGCGGCGACAATGCCTCCATTTTTTACGAAAACCCAATCACCACGCAGGTACTTAATTTCTTTACGCTGGATAAGCTGCACTATTTTCTGGCGCAACTGAAACAGCAGGGCATTTACGCCAACATCAACCTCCATGTGTCGAGGGAGTTCTTGGAGGGTGACGGCGTTCTGAATGCGGACAGCATTGAGGATTTGGGCAAAGCTGTCACTCTCTTCGATCGCCAACTGATTGCGCTGCAAAAGCAATATGCCCAGCAATTGCTCACGCCTGTCAGCCTGTACACCGGACTTTCGATGGCCGACGACCCGGTGGTGGCAATGGTCGAAATCACCAATGAAAACAGCCTCTACAACTACTGGCGCGGCGACCGGTTGCAGCATTTCTCCCACAATGGTATGCTCATGCAGCGACACTGCGATACCCTCGATCTGCGCTGGAACCAGTTTTTGCAAAGCAAATACGGCAACCAAGCCGCCCTCGCCACCGCCTGGAACAGCCTAGCCAGCACACCCGGTGCGAACCAGCAACTGCTCGACAACAATTTTGAAAACGGAAACCCTAACGGCGACTGGAAGCTTGAACTTCACGATGTCGCTGCCGCCACGCTCGACGTGGTGCAGAGCAACCCCTACGAGGGGCAGGACTGTGCCCGTGTAAGCATCACGAACGTAACCGGCACAGGCTGGCATATCCAGTTCAAACAAGAAAACCTGAGCGTGGAGGCGGGAAAAACCTACACTGTCCATTTCGCTGCACGGACCGACCAACCCGCCACCATCTACGCCTATACAATGCGCAACCTCACCCCCTGGACCTGGTATGGCAGCAAACAGGTTAGCCTGACCACCGACTGGCAAGAGTTCAGCTATACCTTCATCGCACCGGAAGACAACGCCGATTTTGTGCGATTTGCCTTTAGCTTTGAGAACAACCTCGGCAATTTTTATTTCGATAAAATAAGCCTCGCTGATGCTGGCGCAACGGGCGTGGCGGCTGGCGAGAGCCTTTCCAACGGCAGCATCCGCCGCATCAATTACAGCGAGCGGCTCAATTACACACTGACACGAGTGACCGACCAGACAGAATTTTACCTTGCGCTCCAGCGCAATTATTTCAACGAAATGCGCCACTACATCAAGGACGTACTCGGCGTGAAGGCCAACATCGCTGGCTCCAATACACTCGGCGGCATCTCCGATGTGTTCACCCACCAGGACATGGACTACATAGACGACCACAGTCTTTGGGACTACCCAGCATGGTACTATGATGGCACCAACTGGAACTGGGAAATCATGAACACCCCCATGGTGAAAAGCGACTGGTACACCACACCGAACGAACTGTTCAGCGGCCTGGCCATGAAGGGCAAACCGTTTACCCTCAGCTCCTATTACCAGGCCTACCCAAATATTTATCAGGTGGAAATGATGCCTTGGATGGCGGCCTACGGTGCTTTTCACGGCGCCGATGCCATCGTGTTTTACCAATACAACGACGATTTTGAGTCATGGGAAAAAGACATGCAGGAAGGTTTTTACAACCTCCACCGCAATGCCTCACAAATGGCCTTGTCGCCAATGTTCGCCTACGCCTATCGGCACGGCCTGATAGCTGGCGCGAGCACCCCGCTGGAACTGACCTACTCCCCGGAATACATGGTGACTACCGTGCCGCTCACTGACAATTCCGGCCGATGGGGCACTCACATCCCGTACAACAGCCGCTTGTCGCTGACCACTGATATTCGCACGGCAGGGTTTGACGGCACTGGTGCACCTGATTTCAGTGTACTCCCAGCCGGGCCAGGGTTGCAAGCCACCACCAGCACGGGCGAGACGAGCATTGATGCAGAAAAAGGGATTTTGAACACCGTGACACCG
>JAHEAS010000358.1:0-1891 GCA_024642645.1 Saprospirales bacterium
ACAAGATGTGATGGGAGGAATCCAGCTAAATTCTTTGGTCTAACCCAACTATGCAACCCAAGTGCTGCGCAATGAGTGAAAATGAAAAGACTAAGTTGGGTCACCGCAAAAAGACTAGCCTGGGACGCAGGCTGGTTCGGGTATTGTTCAGGATTTTATTGCTGCTCGTTCTACTATTTCTTCTGTCTTTGCTAGGTGTTAACCTCTATTTAATATCCAATAAAACCAAAACTTTCAGTCACCTTGCCTTTTTGAACGACGGTTCAGTTGCTTTCCAGTCGGCAGACATCAGCGTATTCCGAGACTTTCCCGCTGCTACCATTTCCTTCAAAAATGTGTCGGTTCGAGATGCGCAGTTTGACCAGCATCATACGCCAATTGTGCAACTGGGCAGTTTGCGGATGGCAGCTTCCCTCAAGGCATGGCGTTCCCATGAAGTGGAGATACAATCATTTGATTTAAAGGAAGGTACCATTAGCCTCTTCACCGACGAGAACGGGTATAGCAATTTGAAAAATTTTCTTGCAAAAAGAACGGAAGATGGAGAAAACCCTAAATCCAGCTTTTTAAAAGTGCTGACGGATAAGGTCGTTGTCAATTTTAGCAATGTTAAATTTAATTTTACTGACGCAATCAAGACCACCAGCATTCATGCAAACTTGGAAGACCTCACCGCCAAATTGCACAAAAAGGACAACGGGCTGACGGCGGAAATTGATATGTCCATATTGCTGGAAGAACTTGTGTTTAAAAAGGAAAATGGGTCTTTCGCTGCCAACAGTCATTTATCGGGGAAGCTAAATATGGCCATATCTGATGGCAATATTAGTTTCGAACGGTTCCCATTGTCCATTAATGAACAGACATTCCTGTTCGGGGGCAACTATGATACCCGTAAAAAGGTGCGGACCACACTTATGTTTGAAAACACCAACACGGTTTGGCCTCAATGTATGCCATTATTGACCGAGGATATACAGCAAAAATTAGAACCCTATCATATCGTAAAGCCTTTTTATTCCAAGACGACTATTTCCAGTTATTTTAAGCCCGATGAACCTATATTGGTCAATATTGATTTCCGCTTGGAAAAAGCAAATGAGGTGAAGGTTAAAACCTATTTGTTTGAAAAGGTGAGGTTAAAAGGGCGATTCGCCAATCGCTTGTATGACGGTGAACGAGGGGATAAGGAGGATGGAAAGAACCTTAAAATTGCACTGAAAGACGTAGTTGCCTCGTATGATGTTTTTAGTATTAATGCGGCAGATGTTTTAATTACTTCCACACCAACAGACGGTGCTAGATTAAAAACCATAGCCAATATTAATGGTCAGCCATCTGGAATAAGTAAATGGCTGGAAAACGATAAGTTCTTCTTTAAAAAGGGGTATTTTAGTTTATTGGCGAATGTGGAAGGGCCATTAAATAATTTAAATGAAATTATTGTCAATAGTGAAGCTCAATTAGCATTGAACCACTTTTCTGTTGTGTACAAACCCTCTGATACAACCTTCCCTTTTGCGCAATTAACGCTCTCTAAGAAAAAAGGCGACGCTAATTTCACCATCGTCAGTAGCACCCTTGAAAATGGCAATGATTTCCTCATTGATGGTGGATTGAAAAACTTAAATGCTTTGCTTTTTGCACTAGCCGAGCGCTCAACGAGCAAAGTCAATTTTGTCGCCCAAAAAATAAGCTGGACAGATTTTGTCAATCTTTTTGGAGAAAACGGATATTTGGATGATGGCAAACCCAAAGACGACCACCGAAAAAAGCGATCCATGAAAGAAACAATTCGGGGCATCCAATTCCATTTTCAGCCTCGAATTACCGTGTCAGTGGATACGTTGGAATATTTTGATTTGATGACGCTAGACAAATTCCAAACGGG
>JAHEAS010000358.1:1901-4685 GCA_024642645.1 Saprospirales bacterium
TGATGGCGAACAAACTTTGGTGCTGGAAAATACAAGCTTTAAATATGAGGAAGGAGTAGTGAATCTTATGGCGAGACTTGATGTGAGCAAGGAGGATATTACACCTTTTGAATTTGAAATGCACGCCAAAAATTTGAACATAGCCAAGCTTTTACCTCCCTTTGATTATTTTAGGGTAAAACTCCTCAAGAATATAGAAAATCTGCCGGAAAATGTTAGCATAGATATCCAGCAAAAAGGGATTTTAGATGATGACAAGGGCTTAATTCCCAGCACATCTACTGGCGAAATAGTTTTTCAAGTAGATAAAGGCAAAACTATTTTTGGAAAGGTATCTTATGAGCCTGCAGCCAATAGTCAGTTCATGAATCAACAGGATATAAAACTCGGAAATTCTGTAAAAACCAAGATTGCACTGGATGGTGACCCTGGCCTTTTTAACCAGTTTTTTAAGACTGATAGGTTCTTTTTTAGCAAAGGCCAATTTTTTGCAGGATTGCAATATGAGGGTAATGTCCGGGATTTTGAGGAACTGTTGGCCAAGGGCGACGCCACCTTCAGCATTCAAAATAGTGAGGTCTATTATAAACAGGCGGATGTTAGCTTTCCCATTACTGAAATAAACCTTTCACTACATGAGGATAATGCGGACTTCTATGGCTATATGAACAAGGATTCTATTCATCAAAAAATTCAATTAACTGGTAATATCCAGAACCTGAGCGAAGTAGTCGTTGGGAATACTGGAAAAGAGGTGAAGGCAGTCGTAGATATCACTTCCACCAAAATACGATGGGCCCAATTTCTGAATATTTTTTATCCAGAACATAATGACAAACCTGAAAAGAGAACCCTCGCATTAAAAGAAACGACTAAAGGAATATTGAGTGCTTTTAACCCGGATATCTGCATGTATTTGGATACTTTTATATACTCCGATAAATTGCAGTTATACGATGTTCAAACCGGTATTTCTTTAAAAGATTCCGCTACCCTTATTTTGGACCAAACGGGCTTTCGTTTCCACGATGGAAGTGTCAGGTTTCAAGGTAGTGTGGATTTAGGGCAGTTAAAATCTACGCCCTTTACTGGCCGATTTCAGACGGACAAATTGAATGTGGCCCAGTTGCTCGAAAGCCTTGATTACCTTGACATTCCTTCTTTCAAAGATATTGAAAAATTGTCAGGCCAAGTCACCCTTAATCTTGATTTGTCAGGTGCAATCACCCAAGGTGGTAAGGGCCTTGTTCCAGAAGACAACAGCGGTGAGTTTAATTTTGAATTGAGCAATATCGTTGTCAAGGGATTTAGGCCCCTCGACGAATTGGCTGCCAAAATCCGAATGAAAAAACGCTTTGAGCAACTCAGTTTCGCCCCACTTGAAAACCAGTTGACCATTAAGGGAAAAGATGTTCAAATACCCTTGATGGAGATCCAGTCTAATGCCATCAATATGTTTATTGAGGGCACTTATAGTTATGGAGACAACACCAATATTTGGGTTTCTATACCACTTGATAATTTAAAGACACCTGATAGTTCGGTTATTCCTTCAAAGAGAGGATATGCAGCTTCCAAAAGGAAGATATATGTCGAAGTGACTACCGATGAAAAGGGCGACAACAAATTCAGATTCCACTTTCGGAAAAAGCAATTTTATAAGCAACGGGGAATGAAGAAGCAATACAGAACTGACCTCAAAATGTACCGTAAAATGAGGAAGGAACAAAAGAAAGGAAATTGATGCTTTGAAAAGCGACCTGTTTTACAATGCCTCCCTCACCTTTTTCGGCAATTTAGCTTTCACCTCCTCATACGCCTGCTTGATAAACTCCGCCCATTCTCCTTCCGACAATGCTTCAAAATCCGCCACCTGCACCCATTTGAATGTTGCACCGCCGTAAGGTGCTGGGGTGATTGCTGGTCTATCGCAAAGTTCGTCAAACTGGTCATCCGGTACTTTGAAATTGACAGTGTTCAAATTGGGCAAACGGCTGGTACAAAAGTGCTTTCCCATCACCATAAAGGCCAGCTGGTCGCCATATTTAACGGCCTCCGAGGTGCCGGGAAAGGAGAGGCAAGTTGAACGGATTTGTTCTATATCCATAAATTACTCAAGATTGGGTTGTTCTAAATTGCCCGCTAAAATACTAATTCACCATTGCCATTTGCCCAATTCCCGCTATTTCCCTTGTTTGCAGACACTGTTTTTCGGTGTTCCAATTTTTCGCCTTAACTTCACCCTTCCAGTTTACCCCCTCCCACTGATGCAGTATTTTTAAAAAAAACACATGAAGAGAATATTTACAATTCGCAAAAAAATCACCTTAATCTTACTCGTTTTCCTTTCGCTGCCGGGTTTGTTGTCGGCCTGTGACACCTCTGGCTATTTGATGAATGGCATTACCGACAATGGGGACGGTACTTTTACCATCGATTGGACGGCACTGGTAGCTGGCGGCACCACGACGGGCGTTGGCTCCACTTGGGGCTTTTACCTCAACATCGACGCCACCATCCTGAGCATATCACCATCCAGTTTTACCAGTACGAACGGCACCACGCTCAATGCCGTCATCAATGGCGGCAGTGTGCAGTGGGGTAACCCGGCGCCCGGTTCTGGCCCAGTGTTCCTCGACATCAACACCCAGCCGAATGATGAGAATTTCCCGTTCACGATGGTCGTTTCTGGCATTCCAACAGCATGGGATGGAGGTGGGCAAGAGGCCAACCAGTGCCCTGGCGGCCCCGGCTCTGGCGATACTTACGAAGGCGTATTCCCGT
>JAHEAS010000359.1 GCA_024642645.1 Saprospirales bacterium
TTTTTCACCATCAATACGCCCAAAAAACAAGTCAGCACCAAGGTCTTCTTGGCTCAGAATATGATGGACGCTCAAACGGGTCAGGTATTCATTTTTTAAATCCTCCAATTCATCCCTAAAAATGATAGATTCTGTGGTACGATTGCCATAGAAAAGCGTGAAATGGCTGGCTGGTTCGTCTTGCAGCACCGTTTTCAACATCGAAATGATAGGAGTGATTCCACTGCCTGCTGCAAAAGCGACGTAGTGTTTTTTATTGTGTAAGGAAGTTTCTAGAGTGAAATTCCCCATTGGTGTCATTACGTCCAGCTCGTCACCGATAGCCAATCCATTGTTGGCAAAACTGGAAAATGCACCACCCGAAACCTGCTTAATGGCTACCCGAAGGTCACCTTGAGAAGGTCTAGCACAAATGGAGTAAGACCTTCTGACCTCGGAACCACTTACCGTTGTTTTAAGGGTCAAATGTTGACCAGGCAAGAATTCGTAGTCTGGCTTCAGTGTGGAAGGAACATCAAAACTTACCGACACACATTCTGGCGTCTCCAGGCGTATATCCCGGACTTTCAATCTGTGAAACTTTGGCATATTTAGTAAAAAGGCTGAGGGCTTTGGCGAACATTGGTTCGGGTGCGAAGGTAATGGAATTAGTCTTTTTTTTAACCCTCCAAAAAAACAAAGCCCCAATGTTGATGAAAATCAGCATTGGGGCTTTGTTTGAAGTGTTTCAAAATTAGTCCTTAACCACAAAGTTGTTTTTCTTGAAGTAATAGTAAAATGGAATACCTGTCGCTATCAAGAACAAGCCAATGCCAGCTTCACGAGGCTGTTCAATCAATGTGTTGACGACCAGGCCAATACAAAACAGGATAAACAAGGCAGGCACCACGGGGTAACCGATGACCTTGTAGCTGCGTTCGGCATTTGGCAACCTTTTGCGGAGCACAAAAACACCAGCAATTACTAGCGCATAAAATATAAACTGTGCAAAAACAAGCATGTCAGTTAGCTGGTCGAACGTACCGGAGAATACCAGGATGCAAGACCAAACAGCGAAAATGATTAGGGATTTGGTAGGCACTTTGTACTTTGGATGCACATAAGCGGCACTTTTGAAGAACAGCCCTTTTTTTGCCATGGCGTAGTAAATGCGGGCGGAAGTCAGAATAGTGGAGTTGGTGCAACCAGCCGTCGTAATGACAATGAGCACAGAAATGGCGAATGCCCCAGCGACCCCACCGAATTTGCGGATAACTTCAACCGCAGCTACACTGTTCGGTGTGTTTGCCACTGCAATCATTTCATCAATCGGCATGACGTAGAGATAGGTCATGTTCACCAATAGGTAAATACCCATGATAATCAGAATGCCAAAAATGAGGATGCGTGGAATATTGCGTTGCGGATTCTTGATTTCGTCTCCCACGAACCCGATATTTATCCAGCCTTCATATGCCCAAAAGGAGGCGAGCATTGTCCCAAATATCAGCTTCATGAAACCATAGTTTTCTCCCATTTTGGCAGGGGGATAGGTAATTGAGTCACTGGTTAGGTTGTGAAAACTTCCACCGCTCATGGTCAAGCCCATGAAAATAATGCTGAAAAGGCTGATTACCACAATGATTGTAATAATGTTGCTAAGCCCCCCACCCTTTCGAACGCCAGTATAATTGACAGCACTAAGTAAGATAATAAGGCCTACTGCCGTCAACTTTACACCGATGTTTGCAAATGGTGTGAAAATGCCAAGTACCTCCATCGTCTCCCATTGCCCACCTAAGATTGGTAGCGGGAATATGGCATTCAGTGATTGTGCAAACACGTAGGAGATGGCCGCCGTAGAGGCAGACTGGATACACGAAAAACTGGCCCACCCGTAGGCGTAACCAAATTTTTCACCGTAAATTTCTTTAAGGTAAACAAAAGAGCCGCCTGACTCTGGCATCAGCATGGCAATTTCTGCCAAGGAAAGCACACCCAGCAAGGTGACAAGCCCAGCCAGTACCCAAGCTAATAGTATTATCTCCGGCGATTCAGCGAGCACCGCCATTGATGCCACCTTTTTGTACACCCCGGAACCGATAATGGAACTGATAATGAGGATGATGCCTGTTCCTAGGCCAAAATACTTTAGGAGTTCGCCAGAACCGGCGGTTTTGTTGTCCATTTTCAATGATTAGGTTGAATTACAGGGCGAAAGATGCAAAAACTCTTTGGCTATTTTCTAACCATTAATTGGTTTGCCCATTTTCCCTACGGAATCATTTATTTTATGGTGACGCAAAGCAGGCAGTTTCTTGATTCTTTTATGTTTTCTGGGTTTCAAGTTAGGAATTGACTATTTTTGACCTGCACTTTTTTCAAAGTTAGCCAAAGGAAAATTGGGTTCAATTGAACGAATAAACACCTCTTCCTTTACTGCCCTTTTTATTATGACTGCCGTTAGATACCCTGATTTTAAAAAATTTAAATTCCGTGAACTCAAGTTCTATGCTTCCACGGAATGGCTTGCCGACAACAAGAAGAAGTATCGGCAGGTATTTGACCGTTGGGATACCTCTTATGTGTATGCCGAGCTTTCCTTTTACAACAAGTATTTCGACATTGATGATTGGGATGTGGAGGTCGAACTTCACTGCTACCATATCAAGAAAACCCGGAAAGAACTTTGTGCTTTACCCTTCAAGCGCAAGGTGAGTAAGTACGACAACATCGTCTATATCCGTGAGGGTTGGGGAAACAAGGCGGATGGCACTTTTTGGAAAAAAGGGACCTATGCATGGGAGGCTTATATTGAGGGTGAGAAGGTAGCCTCGAAGTATTTTTATGTCGAGGACGCTGGCGAAAATGCCCTGAAAAACGGCAAAAATTCCTATATCCAAGTCCATTCATTCAAACTCTACGAAGGACCCTACGACGATGTAATGGAAGACGACCGTAAGTACTATCAGAAATTAAACGCCAACGAAACCCGATACATCTATGCTGAAATCATGTTGAAAAACATACATTTCGACAAGCTTTGGCAATGTGAGCTATTTGTGAAATACTACAACGAAGCACGGGAACTCAAGGGGCAGGTCGTACGACTTCAAAAAATAGAGCGAAAGGATGAATACCTAAAAATCAGCGCCGGTTGGGGCAGCAACGTGAAAGGTTCATGGCGTAAAGACAAATACACCTGTGAGCTGGTTTTCATGGACCAAATGCTCGCTGCTATTTCATTTGAGGTGGGAGAAACATTCGAGGAGGGTTCACCATTGGTTTATATCCCCAATCACAGCTCACCGGTTTTTTTCACACCTTTAGAGGATAGTTCTGCAAGTTTTGAAGAGCTGATGAGCAAGATGGACGCCCTTGTCGGCCTTGGTGAAATTAAGCAAAAAGTACGGGAACACGCAGGCTACATCCAGTTTTTGCAGCTCCGCAAAAATGCTGGTTTTCAAGAGAAGGAAAACATCAATGTACACTCCGTTTTTATTGGAAACCCCGGAACAGGCAAGACTACCGTGGCCAAAATGATGGGTCAACTTTACCGTAAAATGGGCCTGCTATCGGTTGGTCATGTCCATGTCGTTGACCGGGTGGACCTCATCGGAGAATACATTGGCCAAACAGCCCCAAAGGTGAAGGACGCCATTGAAAAGGCACGTGGCGGCGTGTTGTTCATAGATGAAGCTTACTCATTGGCACGCAGCACAGAAGACACGAAAGATTTTGGACGTGAGGTCATCGAAATTTTAATGAAAGAAATGAGCGATGGCGCTGGCGACATCGCAGTCATTGCCGCTGGATACCCAAAAGAAATGGGTAAATTCTTAGACAGCAATCCTGGTTTGAAATCAAGGTTTAGGCATGTTTTTGAATTTGCAGATTACTTGCCTCAAGAACTTACCCAAATTGCCTGGTATGCTTGCCAAGAAAAAGAGGTGAAATTTACATCTGAGGCCAAGATTCGCTTAGACGAAATCATCACTAATGGCTTTCGTGATCGTGACCGCAGCTTTGGTAATGCCCGTTTTGTTTATGACCTGATTGAGAAGGCCAAAATAAACCTTGGCTTGCGTGTGATGGCCAATCCAGACCCTACGAGTCTTGACAAAGATGCATTGCAAACTATTCAATTCGAAGATGTATCAAACATAGAAATCAAACCGAGCCGAGAGCTACCTTTAATTCCAATCGACGAGGACCTGCTGCGAGAATCCATTCTTGAACTGAACCGGCTGGTTGGGTTGGAGAAGGTGCGCTCTCAGATAATCGAGCATGTTCGTTTGGTGCGTTATTACCGAGAGACGAGCCGGGATGTTTTGAATAGCTTTTTTCTCCACACCGTCCTAATTGGCAACCCCGGCACAGGGAAGACAACGGTAGCTCGAATTCTCACTAAAATTTATAAAGCACTGGGCATCTTGGAACGAGGTCACATGGTTGAAACGGACAGGCAGGGCCTCGTTGCTGGTTTTGTCGGACAAACTGCCACAAAAACCGCTGAGAAAATTGACGAGGCGATGGGCGGCGTTTTGTTTATTGATGAGGCTTACTCGCTATCACAAAAAAGCAATTCTGGCAATGATTTTGGCGACGAAGCTATTCAAACCATTCTGAAAAGAATGGAAGACCGAAGGGGCCAGTTTTTTATTTTTGTAGCTGGTTATCCTGACAATATGGAGGCATTCTT
>JAHEAS010000005.1 GCA_024642645.1 Saprospirales bacterium
GATTTCAAATGCGCAGGGTGCTTGGGCTGCCGAAATCATTGGAGGGGAGAGCGTGGAGGATGGCGACAAGTTTTTACTTGAACCAGGTCTGCCCATGCGGCTTATGGTTGTAGATGCCAAAGGTTGTAGTACTTCTGAAGATTTCATCGTGGCGGCTCGGCAAGAATTATATCTTGAACTTGGAGAAAGTTATGACATCAAATACGGTGAAGAAATTCATTTTGATGCTATCCATTTTCCATTTGAAAATGTGTCCTTTAAATGGACTCCTGAAGATGGTTTGAGCTGTACAGATTGCCCTGACCCTGTTGTAAATCCAACCGAAACCATTACCTATCGACTGCAAATGACTGACACTGCCGGCTGTTCCATTGACGATTTTATCAATGTCTCAGTTCGAAAATCAAGAGATATTTTTATCCCAAACACCTTCAGCCCTAACCAAGATGGCATTAACGATTCCTTTTATCCTTACGGTGGCTTTGAAATAGTAGCCATACACTCCATGCAAGTATTTGATAGATGGGGTGGCAAAATGTTTGAAGCAAAAGAAAAATTTTCGCCAAACGACCCGGATGCCGGGTGGAGTGGCTTCGCAAAAAACAAGCCCGCAGACCCGGGTACCTACCTGTACACTATGAACGTTGAATTCATTGATGGCGAAATAATTATGTTCTCAGGTGAAGTGAACCTGATGAAATGATTTTTCACGGATTTTTCAATGAAGCATTCTGTGGTATTGACGCAATGAAGTGGCCTTTAGCTCAATCTTCTTGGCATTAATATACAGCTATTTCAAAGGCGGCCAAGTTTGGCCTTGTTTTTGAAAAACCTCTAGTAATCAACGTTTTATCAAAAATTCCCCCGGTTAATTCTCCCCCCTATGACTGGTCGTGGTTTCGCTGAATAATGGAGTCTTGTCTTGTCTAGTTTACTTATATGGCATTTCTGTTCTCATTCTTCAGTGCAAACTGTTTTTCGTGAAGCTAATCACTCATTTATCATGAAACCTCAGCTTACACTTGTAGCATTATTCCTCTTATTTGGCTCACTCACCGCTCAGGTCAGGTTCAAAGTCAAACTTCTTTCCGACAACCAGACGTATCAGGTTAATTTCAAACCTGAGACTAGTTGGTCAAATCCACTCAGTACGACAACCGGAGGTCAGGTGACTATGCGGGTGCCTGTAGGTGGTTTTGCTCCGGGCTCCGTCACCAACATCAAAGGTGTTTGGAAACTGATAAATACGGTAGTTTCGCCTTCAGAAGCTCCTGGATTTGTCTATTATATTTATGCCTTGGACACGCCTATTGCTGGTAGCCAGATTACTTACACCAACGGCGTAGAAATACCAATGTTTAGTTACAAAAACGTTGGTACTTGCACAGGCCCGGTGGAAATCATCAGCAACATAACCGACCCGTTCTTGGAGCCCAATTCCCAGAATCTTGGCGTCAAAAACTACCTTACCGTCCTTGGTGCCGGGCAAGGTGTTGATGCATATATTGGGAATTACACCACTTTCAAGGCAGATTGTACACCAATCAGCAATTGTGGTGTCGAGATTTATGACGTAGCGCTGGTTTCGCCAAGTGCTTGCGGCGTCGCTGATGGTAGCATTACGATCGATGCAGTTCAAGTCGATGGCATACCCATGCAATACACCATCACTTATGGAACACCCGGTGTTGTTTGGCAAAACACGCCCGTTTTTTCTAACCTGGCCGCAGGCAATACTTTTTATGTAGCAGTTAGGGATGTGATTGGCAATTGCCTTGTAGAAGCAGGCCAATTTTTGTTAAACGGCCCACTTGCCGCTATCGTTCAAGGGGTTAATTTGAACCACCCTGACTGCGGCGGCACTAACGGAAGCATTACCATCAATGCGATTAGTGCCAATGGCGGTACCCTGCAATATTCGATGGGGTCAAACGGCCCATGGCAGGCATCCAGCACTTTCACGGGTCTTGCCGAAGGCACTTATACATTCTATGTACGTGACATCACAAACAATTGTCAAAACCCCGCAGGTACTTACACGCTGACTGGCTGTGTGCCTCCGAGCTGTATTTTGACCTACGACATGAACGACCTCGGCAATGGAAAATACGAGGTTACTATGTTGACTGACACCACTTGGAACGCTCCGCTCAATACGACATCAAATCTTCAAGTGACCATAAAAGTACCTACTGGTGGATTTCAAGCAACAAATGTAGTTGACGAAACGCCCGGTGTCGATTTTGACATCAGCGAAGTAATCATTGCGCCCATAGAAGACCCTGCGCACGACTATATTACTTTCAGCCTACAAAGCCCAACTCAAAGCATACCTTATGCTGACGGGGGTACAGTACATCTTTTTACTTTTGAAAATACGGGAGCTTGTACTGGGGACAGCATACGTTTCATGCTTGATGATGACCCGTTCATGCAACCAAATAGCCAGAATAGTACTGCCGGACAATACATATCCGTGCTTGGGTACGGTTCCGCTGATGCGCCAATCTGTCTTGCAAAAGGTGCTGTTATTTGTGATTACTTGCCGCCTTCGCCACCATCCTGTTTAATTACTTACGAATTGGAGGAGTTGCCAGGCGATATTATTCAAGTTTCAATTATCTCAGATACAACTTGGAACGCTCCATTTAATGCAACGAGCAGTGCGCAGGTGGTTGTCAAAGTGCCAACCGGAGGTTTTGTAGTCGGCAGTTTGACTGACCTTGAAGGCACTTGGGAAGTGGGCAGCATTGACGTAGCGCCAGTGGAGGAGCCAAACAGTGACTATATCTCCTTCCAACTCTCCAATCCAACAAATTTAAATGTTTACCAACAAGGGGTAAAAACGCCTATTTTTTCTTTTAAAAATGATGGCCCTTGCCAAGGTGGATTGGTGTACTTAATGCCGAATGACGACCCTTTCCTGCCACCAAACAGTTTGAACTCGAACGTTAGCCAGTACATCGCCCCGTTGGGTGGACAAGGCGAAGACATCGTTATCTGCCTCTCCAGCCTGCCTGCCGATGACTGTTCGGACGACCCTTGCTCTAGCCTCCAACCTAATTTTGGGCCATTGGAAGCCTGTGAGGGCACTTCATTTATTTTTCAAGATTCAACGATTACTACTGATGCCATAACTTCCTGGAGTTGGGATTTTGGGGACAATAGTGCTGTTTCTACCAGCCAATCTCCTTCTCACACATATTCTTCCTCCGGGAATTTTGAGGTTTCATTGACGGTGACGACCCAGAATGGTTGCTCTGCAACTTACATGGATTTCGTCACCGTTTTTCCATCTCCTGGCGATGCTCCGGTCAGTGTTTACAATATTTGTGATGGCTTGGCGGTAACGCTCGAAACGCCTAGCAATATTACCTCGGCAGTGTGGAGCCCGACCACTGGACTTGATATCACCGACCCTTTCAATCCAATTGCAAGCCCTAGCGTCACCACTACTTATACTCTCACTGCTACCAATAGCTATGGCTGTGTAAATACTAGTCAGGTGGCCGTGAACGTAGTCAATAAACCAGTTCTAAACAACGTAACAGTTTTACCGATTTCCGATTGTAACAAATCTGATGCAAGCATACAAATCAGTGCATCTGGTGTGAACAACGTGGAGTACGGATTGGACGACGGCAGCGGCAGCATTACTTGGCAGTCCGGTGACACTTTCGCCAACCTGATGGCAGGCACTTATCTTGTTTATGTTAGAAATGCTGATGGCTCCTGCCCGGCAGCTTACATTAATAATCCGATAGTGATTAATTCGCCAGTTGCGCCAGCAATCACCAACGTGGCCTCGACGCCGCCAAACAATTGCAACAACGACGGTACCATCACCATCACTGCCACTGGCGGTATGCCGCCTTTGCAGTACAGCATAGGTGGAGCTTCCCAAGCAAGTAATGTTTTCAGCGGTCTCGGTGCAGGTTCTTACAATATTGTCGTGACAAATGTGGACGGCTCTTGTGGCACAGCGAATGGCCCAATTGTTTTCACACAACCCACACCACCAACTATTGTGACACCTATTCCCAACCAAAATATTTGTGTCGGCTCTAGTGTCAACATTTCCGTTCAACTCAGCACTGCAATTAGCACTTATGCCATCACTGGCACAGGTGTTCATTCTGGCGAAGTTGTCAATGGCAACACACTGACCTTCGTTGCTAGCGCAAACGCTGTAGGTGCTACTAACTACAATGTTGTTCTAAGCCAAGCGAATGGTTGTTCTGCAACTTCAACGTTTACATTGACAGGTGTTGCTGCTCCAGTAGCGACTTTCACAGTGTCACCGGTCATTTGTACCAATGGTGATGTGGTGTTGCACAATAGCTCAACCAACCCCAATGCATGGCTTACATGGTCGCTAGCTGGGGCCCAAGTAGTAAGTGCCAGCACTCAGAACACTACTTCACCCGACAGCTCAACGATGGTGGTTAAATGGGCAACTGCCGGCACGAAAACCATCACGCTGTCCGTGAACAACGGTGGGTGCATCGTCTCTGCTACTCAGACAATTACTGTCGCTGACTTTAACCCTGGTGCTACACTTGCAGTAACAAATGCTACTTGCGGTCTCGCAAATGGTGCGATTGATTTGACTGTAACAGGCACTGGATATACTTATTCTTGGAGCAATGGAAACACAAATAGTGATATTGCAGGTATTTCTGCAGGAATTTATACTGTTACTATTACAGATCCAACCTCACAGTGCAAATCAACAGCATCCTCCACAATTGGAGGTTCGCCTGCTATTGACATCAGCAACGTCCAAATCGTCCCGGCTACCCAATGTACTGGAGCTAATGGCGACGGTAGCGTGACTGTTTCAGTAAGTGGTGGAACCGGGCCATTTACTTATTCGTTAACTGGCATTACGCCAGTGAGCAGCCCGCTTGCTTCCATTACTTTCAGCAATCTTTCAGCACTCAGTTATACCCTGACGGTTAGCGATTCGAAAGGATGTACAGATGTTCAAGCTGTTGTAGTTACAAGCGTGAGCAGCCAGTTGAGTGTTGCCGTAACAACAGTGGATGCAGGATGTACCACCGACGATGGAAGTGTTTCAGCTACCGTAACTGGAGGCTCTGGCGCATATACCTATAGCCTTTTTGAAAATAACATCCCATCGGGCTCAAACATGCCTGTTACAGGTTCAACAGTTGCGTTGAACGGACTTGCACCTGGGTCTTATTTGGTCATTTTCGAAGATATGAACGGCTGTATTTCAGCTGGTTCTGGTACAGTACTTCGCAAAGCAGGAACATTCCCAGCAACTTCGACCCTTACGGATGCAGCCTGTGGTTCTAGCAATGGCGCCATCCAATTGAGCAACATTCCAAATGGAGCCTCCTTTGCTTGGAGTGTTGGCGGCAACGCCAATCCGCTCACTAACTTGGCGGCAGGCGTTTATAGTGCTACTGTCACGGAATCAAATGGCTGTATGTCGTCTTCCACTTTTGTTGTGAATACAACAGGTGGCCAAGATGTGACAATTAATAGTATCACAGGTTCAACTTGCAACCTTGCCAATGGCTCGATTATCTTCACTGTAACAGGTGGCGGCCAGTTTAGCTACAAAGTACTGGGCTCAAATTTACCGTCTGGGTTTGGAACGCCAGATATTTCGGCTACCATTCCGAACGTACCAAAAGGTGCTTATGTCCTGGAAATTACTGACTTGTTGCAGCCAAGCTGCAAGGTTTATGAAGTAGTTGTAGTTACAGGCAGTGATGCATTCCAAACTAACTCAACAGTGAAGTTGGCCACTGGCTGTGGCAACCATAATGGAGAAATATGCATCGAAATATCAGGTGGGCAGATGCCTTATACTGTCGTAGCAACTGACGGCACCATCGAACTAGGCAACACACCAAATAAATTCTGTATCAAAGGTCTTTACGAAGGTATGGTTGAAGTAACAGTTACTGGGGCAGGTGGCTGTCAGAAGATTTTCACACAAGATATGGGGCAGTTTGATGAACCAAATATCACCGTGGACAGTGTGCAAATCATTGACCCTATTTGCCCGGGTGATTCAGGCTCCATCCTTTCCTTGTCTGGGTCTAGCTACGATATTTTTAACGCTAACAACTCGTACATGGGATTCACCCCATGGACGGCAGCAATGGCAGGTACCTACAAGTTGATGTTGACACAAAATGGCTGCGTAGATTCACTGACCGTTACCGTAGATGGTCCGGCTGATTGGGCGATAGTCTCAAACATTGTGGCTGAAAGCTGCAATACTTTGGGCGCAGTTTCTCTCGACATCAGTGGAGGTGCGGCACCAATTTCTGTCCTTTGGAGCAATGGTGCTACTACAACTAGCATAACAGGCCTGAATGCTGGGACTTATACTGCTACCATCACTGATGCCAACGGCTGTGAAACGACCTCGGTTAATGTTGTGGATACGGATTGCCTTAACCCGTGTGAGGGCGAGGACTTGTTCTATCTTGATGTTTACAGCCAGCAGTTGAACGCAGCACTGACGGAAATCTGTCTGCCTACCTACGAGACAAACCTAAGTGGCTACAGCTTGACTTTGAACAATGAGCCTTATCAGCGTGCAATTGGAGATTGCGGAAGCGTCACTAATTTCTATGATGGCTTTGACGTGTTGCCAGCACTGGGTCCATACATACTTTTAGAATGGACTTATGGCAGCGAAAAGGAAGAGAATTACCAATTTTTCGACCTTGAAGGCCTAGTGGCTCATATGAATAATATAGATCCAGCTGGCAACTGGGTAGTTGATGGCGGAACTATCTTCGGTGGTAATCAGTCTAAAGTTTACGGTAATATGAAAGTTCGGCATGTCGTCAGTGGTTTCTCGCTTGATTTGCCGCCGAGTAAATTGACTGTACCTCATCCTACCATTCTGGTAGATAACCACAGTCAAGTACAGGTACTTATTTCAGAATCTCCAGACGGTTGCATGGACACCTTGTACATCAACCTGCTCCAACCTGAACCACCTACTTCGGACACGATTCAAGTGGAAGTCGCTGAAGGTGCTACGCAAACGGTATGTATCCCTTATGGCGAGTTGTATGGAACTTTGGAGTTCTTGAGCAACGAATGCATTTCTTTCACCAACAATGCCCAAATCAATTCCACGACGGATAATTGTGTGGAGGTAGTTGGATTGGATCAAGGCATAGATGAGGCTTGCATTGTTATTTGCGATGACCTAGGTATGTGCGATACCACCATTTTATTGATCAATGTAATTGACGGTGGCACAGAAATTGAAGTTTTCACAGGATTCAGTCCAAATGGTGACGGTGTCAACGATGTTTTCAAAATTAAGAACATTGAGTTGTATCCTAACAATGACTTGAAAATATTCAATCGTTGGGGCAAGCAAGTTTACAATGTGAAAAGCTACCATAATAGCTGGGATGCTTTGTACCGCAACGTGAGACTGCCAGATGGCTCTTATTTCTACATACTGAATGTTGAAGTGGATGGCGTGATGAAGGAGTTAAAAGGATTTGTAGAAGTAAGAAGATAAGCTACTAAAGATTAATCCAAACAAATTTTTAATTACTACACACTAAAAAACAGGGCTGCAATGCGGAAACGCTTGCAGCCCTTGTTTTTTTCTCATGCAGGGTTTGAGTGAATGTGTCGCCAAAGTACGCTTTGGCGTCCGGCGTGTCGAAGAGGACTTCGACAGCACTTTTTCGCCCAAACCCTACCTGAGCCTATTTTTATCAGAACAAATTCTGTCAATTCACCTTAGAACCTAGCGGTTATTCCACCCAATACATTGATGCCGTATGTAGGGTAAAAAATCCAACGCTGGCGCTTGTTGTTCAGTAAATTATTTACTTCGAGAAATGCGCCGAATTTTTTCACAAACCAATATTCAGCACCAACGCTGACATCATACAAGCCGTTGAGTTGGGTCCAGCGGTTGACGCCGCCACGGTCGTTTGCAGTCACCGCATCTGAAAGGTTGAGTTGTGCCTTAGCCCGCAGTTTGTTGTCGGATGTGGTATATACAGCCATAAAATTGGCATCTAAAGCAGGCAGGTGCCAAACCTTGCGCTGGATGTTTGTATTATAGTCGTAAAAATTTTGGCTTAAAACGCCTGTGAAACTCAGGTTTTTGAGCACGTTTGCCTTCAAAGATGCCCGAATGTTGATGATGTTCACATCGTTGTAAACTACGTCGAAATCATAAATGTCAGGGTTGTCATCAGTATACCGGAACAGGTACATCGCCAATTCATTGGTAGGTTTGTATCCCCCCTGAATCATGTATTCAAACATCTTAAGGTTACCCTTCAAACCTGCATAGAAGTTGAAGTACTTCGTATTGCGAATTGTACCATCCGGCAATTGGGTATTGATAAACGGATTGTATGTAGCAAGCGAGCGGAAGGTGTTTTTCTCCAAACCGCCGTCAAGGCCGGTAAAGAAAGCCAATTCGTTACCTGTCAGGTTTACCACGACTTCCACATCTGGGAAAGGTAGGTACTCGTCATTGCTTGAAATCAAGTGGGCCCCAGCCTTTATTTTGATGGCGTCGCCGTGGAAGGTAAAAGAAGGACTCAGCCAAAAATTGTTTAGTGTTTGTGTAACGCCGAGGACTTTGAAATTTGTGAAATCGGTTCGCAGGCCTAGGTCAAAGCTGTGTTTCTCACGAATCCATTTCGTGGCTTTCAGTTTTAAGTCGAAACCAGTTTCATTAGCAGCAAAATCATCACCCATTGCATAAAAATCAAAACCAGCTGAGTAGTTCAAGTCACCAGCAGTCTGTACCCCGTTGAATATTTTTGCCCCTAGGTCGAAGATGCCAAAGGTCTGTTTCACCGCTTCTTTGTCGATATTTTCAAGGCTAGAAAAGCGGTCGAAATTGTATCCATAGTAGCTTACTCGGTTGGAAGTATAGCCTAGGTTCCCAGTTAGGGCAAAACCTTGATTGGCATAGTAAGTACCCTTGCCTCCTACTTTTGTTAATCCAAAGCGTTGATTTTCAACAGAGCTATTTGAGAAATCTGCCTGATGGTGAAAGGCATTCAACCCGACGTCCAACATGGACTTATCCGCCATTTTTATCAAAGTATTGTAAGCGCCTTCTCCATAAATGGACTTTGGAAAGCCACCACCCAGCTTGAAATAAGCCTTATAAATATCAGCAATTTCTTCGTCCGATTTGAAAGTTACGGGCTTGATGCGCGGGGCAGGGTAGTCAACGTCAATACTTTTCTGTGGCACGTCATACGACTGCTTGGAAATGGAAGTGTCAACCGGAGGCAATTCTGGTTGGACGGCAATTTTGACACTCTCTGCCAATTGGGCCTCGAAAATCTTGATTACTTCTACCTCTTGGCCAGGAAGTCCAGGCTGTGCAAATAGAGAGGTTGTTATTGCTGAAAGCAGTAAAAAGAAAGTGATTCTTGCGTATTTCATTGTTAGTTGGATTGCTTGATTGTTTAGATTGCTTGATTGTTGAACTGCTTGATTGTTGAACTGCTGTATTATTGGTTTTGTAAGAATACAATTCAACAATACAGCAATCAAACAATTCAGCTATCAATTCCCATCATCCATAAAATTGTTGCTATTGTCAAGCCGACTAGAACCAGATTTAACTTTGTTCAGGGCATCAAGTTTCTTCTTAGCCGTAGGGATGATGTCGTCCGATTTGTTTTCGTAGTTCTGAATCAATGCCTCTAGTACAGTTTTGGCACTGAACACGTCGTCTTGCTCTGCAAAAACATCGGACAACAAAAGGAGGCTCTTGCCTACCCAGTATGGATAGTTGGAATTGTCGTTATTGTTGTCGAGGCAGCGTTGCTTTGCCTTATCTAGGTTCCTTTTTTGGTAATGAATTTCGGCTACTAAGTAACGGGCTTCAGCGGTCTGTTCGTTGTCGCTCATTTGCATCACCTTGCCGAATGAAGACATGGCAGCATCCAACTCTTTACGGTCATAAGCGATTTTACCCAAGTAAAAATGAGCTTGAGCTGATTCCAAATCAGATGCCGCCGGGTTGCTCGATACTTTTTTTGCTGCAGCCTGCACCCCGCTAATATCGTTCAATTTATACGCTGAACGCATTGCACCAAGTTGTGCTTCAAGTTTGTCATCAGCAGTGGTTGCTACGGCTTCCCATTTTACAAAGTAATCATAAGCCTTTTTGAAATCCTTGTCGCCTTTGTAGGCAATATCAGCCGCCTTGCCGAGGGCGTCCACGTAATAGCGGTTGCCAGGGCCTTTTGCCACCACCCATTCATAGTCGTTCAGGGCTTTGTCGTATTGCTTTAAAACGGCAAAACTCTCCCCACGGTGATAATAAGCCACGAGGATGTTCACGCCATTCGGGTACTTCCGGATGTAATCTGTATAATCCGTGATAGCCCGTTCATAATTGCTTTTTTCATAGGCTGCCTCCGCTGCTGCAAACGCATTTTCGTCCTTCTGCTGATTGTCAAGTTTGTACCCGGGGATAGTTTCTAGGAAGGCATTGTAACCCTCTGGGTCACCGAGGTCTTTGATGTAGATTTCACGAAGGGCAGCCAAAGCGGCGTCAGCCTCATCTTTCTCAGGCTGGTGAGAAAACACTTGCTTGTAGTAGTTGATGGCTGTTTGTAAATTGCCGGAATTGTAAGCTACGAGGCCAAGCCGCAAAAGCGCATTGTTTACCAAATCAGAGTTAGGATAATCCGAAACAAGCTTTCTAAAAGCGTCGGTAGCCTTGCTCGATTGTTTGATATCCTGATAGGTCAAGCCCAATTGGAACAGGGCGTCATCAGCAAATTCAGAGGTTTGGTATTTATTGATGAGGTCTTCCAAAGCAATGATTTTATCGGTCGTATTACCCCTCAATCCCTCAATTATGGCTTTTTGAAAAAGCGCATATTCAAAACCAGGATACTTAGCCGATACCGCTTCGTCGTAAAATTTGATGGCCTCTTTGTAGTTGTTTTTCTTGAAAAGGCAATCGCCTGCCCGAAGTGTCGCATCGCCAAGCACCGTATTTTTTACTGTTTTGTTGCTGATGAAACTGCGATTCCGCTTGATGCCTGCAACGGCGTCTGTGAAATAGCCCTGTGCGGTGGTATAGTTTTCCTTTTTCACATAATTGTATCCCTGTAGGTAGTTGGCCATGTGGACAGACGACTCGTCTGGCAGGGTTTTTATGTTTTTAGCCAGCGCCATGAATTGGTTGATGAAGTCAATGCTCCTGGTGTAATCCTTGTCCTGATTGGCCAAATCGCCGAGCCAATACAGTGCCATGGCCTTTGTTTCCGTGTTAACCGAATTAGAAACTGATTTGTCGAGCAGGGTTTTGGCAAGTGCGTTCCGGCCATCTTTGATGTGCTGAAGTGCACGTAGGTAAAGCACCTGTTGGTATGCTTCCTTCAGTTTTGCGGTTTTGGTTGGCATGCCTTCCAAGGTGGCAATGGCTTGGTCGTAATTTCGGGTGTTTACGAAGATTTCACTCATCAGCGTCTGTGCATCGCTGTAATATTTTGAGCCGGGCTTGATGTCCTGCAATGCGGTGAGTGCCTCTTTGTCGTAATGGAGTTCGTAAGAGAGTTTCGCATAATTGATGAGTGCGTTCTGTTGGATGTCGCTATCAAAACTCATTCGACTGGCTGCGCCAAAAGCGTTGCGTGCGCCATTTTTATCTTTGTATTTTAGCTTGCAATCGCCCAAGTAGTACAATGCTGTTTGACCAAGCAGGCTATTGACCTCGGTCAGTTCCTGGAAGTTCCGGGCGGCTTTGGTATATTCCCCAACTTGATACTGCGTGTACCCGAGTTGGTAAAATTCCTCTTCCCGCATTTTGCCGGAGCTTTCGGCAAATTTTTCAAGGTAGGGTAGGGCTTTTTTGTAGTCACCTTTTTCAAAATATGCTTGCCCCACCAATTGGTTCATTTCTTTTACGTTGCGTAAACTGCGGTCGCTAAGCTTTGGCTCGGCATACTTAATCAACTCGTCAAAGTCGTGCTGCGCAAAGTAGATTTGAGAAATGTAGTACGGCACATGCGGCTTATATTCCTTTGAACGCTCCACAAGACGGAAACTCTTGACAGCTTCTACATACTGGTTGTTAAAAAACTTGCAGAGGCCATAGTAATAGTTAGTAGGGTAAAAATAATCACCTTGCGTATCCTTGATTTCTTTGAAATTATTTTCAGCTTCCTTGAAATTTTTTTCTACAAAATAAGAGTAGCCAATTTTAAAATACAGCTCTTGGCGTTGCGTGGAATTGAGCTCACGGGGATTTATTTGCTTGTAAAATTCGACTGCTTTGTCGTATTTCTTGGCATTGTAAAAATAGTTGGCAACTTCGAGAAGGGCTTGACTGGCCAGCGGGTCAGGCTTATATTTTCTGATAAAATCAATGATGAGTTTCTCTCCATCGGGTTGGTCCAAGCGCACTGCCGACTTGGCGTATCCCAGCTCAGATCGCATCCGAAGCTGCTCCCATTCTGGTTCGTTTGCAGGTATCAATTGCTCTATGGCTGATTTGTACTCAGTCATGGCATAACCGTAAACACCTTTCTGGAAAAGCTCCTCGCCCCGTTTGTAGGCGAGTTGAGACTCTGTGAAAACTGTTGTTTTCTGGGCACTGAGTTGAAGTACGACAAAACAAGTCAACACGGTAAGAATTGCACTTAATTTATTCATCATCTGAAGGTTTTTCTTGCTGAAATAATTTCTTCTAACGGTTAATGTTCTTTGTAACCTATTGAAAATCAATTGGTTTGCCAAAAAAAAATGGTTAAAGAAATCGGTAATGGAAGTGTAATTGGCGGGGTGAAATTATAAATTTTTTGTCAGAGGCAAGTCAGCGAATAATTAATGACCCATTTGAAACGAGATTTCTTTTTGGATTCGTATATTCTGCTTGAAATTCGGGTACTTGTGCTTTGGGGAGTTAGGTTTCCATCGAGACTAAGTAACTCAAATGCCGCCATTTTTACTTATGACCCTTTCCCACATCTGAACCCAAACCGACCGTTCCCTGCTTTTCAACCACCGTTCCCTAAAGGGTGCGAATGGTTAAGGCACAACATACTACTTTGACCCCAATTACCGATTTCTAGCCATTCAAGTTCTATTTTTTGAAAGAAGACAACAAAGTGGTTATCACTTGTTGGGCAAAACGAAAAACAACAACGAAATGAAAAAGCGGCCTGTGCTACTCAGCACCGCCGCTTTTTTTTTTGTTCAAGTTGTTCCGTCCTGAAATATTGTCAAGCCCAATATCGGACGTAGGCTCCTTGTGGGTCGTACTGTTTGGCTTGATTCTCTATGTTGAAATAGCGATCCTCCCGTGGGTCGTTGCCAATACCTGCGAGGTAATTCCAATTGCCCCAGTTGCTGGCTGTGTCATAGTCTATCAATTGACTCTCGAAATACTCAGCGCCCATTTGCCAGTTCAATTTCATATCATTAATGAGGTAACTGGCCACGTTTTGTCGTCCACGGTTGGACATAAACCCAGTCAACTTTAACTCGCGCATGTTAGCGTCCACGAAGGGAACACCAGTTTCTCCATCGACCCAAGTTTGAAAAAGCTTGTAATCATTACGCAAACGCCGGTTAGGTTCCTCACGCAGTCCACCTTTTAAGAAGATTTTATTGCCATGTTTTTTAGCAATCAACCGGAAGAAATCTCGCCACAACAACTCAAAGAAAATCCAGTAGGTACTCTTATTTTCGCCATGCTGATGTTCAAATGCCTTCAGTTCATGATAGACTTTTTTCGGGGAAATGCAGCCTTGCGCTAGCCAGGCGGAGAACTTGGTAGAATAGTCGGCGCCCAGCATTTCGTTGCGGGTGTCAAAATAGGATTTTGCTGCACCAGTAGTCCAAAGATAGTTGTTCAATCGACCCAATCCAGTGGTTTCACCACCCTGAAATACAATCGATGCTCGCTCGTCCACCACAAATGGCTGGTGGCCAAGCTCCTCCAATGAAGGCATTGTACCAATGTCCAAATCAAAGTCGAAAACAGGCAAAGAACTGGGTAATGGCAATGGCTTACGTACTTGTACCGCTCGTTCTACTTCTTTTTTGAATTGGGTAAAAATTTCTGGGGTTTGAGTAATTGGAAAAGGCAAATCGGAGGTGTAATAGAGCAATTTGCCACGTGAGTACCTCATCTCTTGTCCGATAGACCAGAGATTGTGTTCAAGGTCATCCTGTACTTGAAGTTCTTCCTGAGTGCGTTCCCTGTTGCAAAAGACCCAGCTCGTTTTGAACTCTTGGGCTATTTTGAATATTTCTTCTTCGGGCTTTCCAAACCGCACGACTAAATCGCTACCCATTTTCCGTAAGGATTGGCGAAGGTCCACGATGCTTTCAAGGATAAATTTTGCCCGAAACTTACCAGTTTTCGGAAAGCCGAATTGGCGTGTTTTCCCATGAAAAAAACGCTCATCGAAAACATAGATGGGGATGATAGTGTCGCAATGCTGAAGCGCCTCAGTCAGTGCTTCGTTGTCGTGGAGGCGCAGGTCTTGCCGAAACCAAACGATACCAATTTTTTGACTCATGATGAATGGATTTTGCGAGAGAAACAAACCAATCAACTTTCAGTTTTAGAAAAAATGATTTTCAAAAATTGGCACTAATCCGGTATTTCTGCTTTTGGAAACATCAGAGTACTTCCTAAGCTTGCGGCATTTATTAGCGTAATATTTTGGGAGGATTACTTCTTTCAATTATTACCTGCGTTTCAATTGCGAAGCACGTTATACCGAAAAGGAATTGCAAAGGTGAGGGGATTCTTGAATGTAAAAGGACAAATACCCGGCTGAAACAAGTTCGAAGGGGAAAATTTAATTCTCCCACTTCGAACCTACTAAAGTCTTAACCAGAAAGCTGATATTAATCCCTGTTTCTTATTTCAATTAGTCGTTTGAATGCGTATCTATAGCCTTTGTGCTATTCATTATTTGGCTTATAAAGTTAGTTCTCTTAGCACAGAGTTCTGTGTGGATGGATTTCTTCAATTCTGCTTCCGTGCAGACTGAACTAGCGTTCAAATCACCTTGTTTGGTTAACAGGATGATTTATTAGTTGCTATAGGCGTGTGTCGTAGGCGATACCACCAAAATTATTGGTGCCGTTGTGGAGGATATTTAATTGGATTCCATTTTGAAGCTAGCAGTGAAGTCATTTCATGCCGAACTACCTTGTTACTGCGTTTGAGTGAGACAGATTCAGGCCTATTTGATTTAGGCTTGGCAGTGATACAAAGATAACACTGTCCTCTTTAAGCCGTCCATACGGGATTCACGTATTTTTAATACGGGTTTACACTTAATTAATTGTTCTCAAAATATGAATAAAGTAAGAAAATTAACGGATTCAGCTTGTTTTAGAGCTGGTGATGATACTTGGCTTCGGGAAATACTTCATCCTGTCAATGATAATGTTAGGATAAACTATAGTTTGGCTCATGCCTTCCTTGAAGCAGGCGATTCTTCGCTACCACATAAATTAGTTACAAGGTCAGAGACCTATTTTTTCCTAGACGGCGAGGGGTATATTTCTATCAATGGCGAGGTGTTTCAAGTTAGAAAAGGCGATTTGGCTCATGTCCCAGCCAATGCTGACCAATCCGTTCAAAACACTGGCTCGAATAGGCTAGTTTTCCTTTGCATTGTTAGCCCTCCTTGGTCTGAGCAAGACGAGGAGATTTTGGTTAAATAGAATGATGTCGCTTATTTTTTTGAAAACATTTGATAATCAGCTCTTTGTCGAGAAATGTAGAATCAACGCTTATGTGTGTAGATTTGCGGCAGAAAATGAAAATTCTACTTGTCACCAAGAAATTCCCTTTTCCACTCAAAGAGGGTGAGCCCATAGCAATCAACTACTTGGCACATTCACTGACAAGGAAAGGATGTATCGTGGATTTGTTGGTACTGAACACTTCAAAGCACTTCTTCAACCCCGCAGATTTTCCCCCGTCCGAAAATTTCTTTAATGAAGTCCATTCCGTAAAAGTGGATAATGATATCCGAATTGGTGGGGCACTTCGTAGCCTACTCACCGGCAAGTCGTATATTTTAGATCGCTTCAAATCAACCGATTTTGAAGAAAAATTGGAGGATTTACTTCGTAGCAAACGCTATGACATTGTCCAATTGGAGACCATATACCTTGCTCATTATTTGCCCACCATTCGAAAGCTACCAAATGTCGTGGTAGTACTTCGAGCGCACAATGTTGAGCATGAAATCTGGGAGCGGGTAGCTACGAATTCTACAAATCTTCTCAAAAAATGGTACCTCAAAAACCAAAATCGGCATTTACGTCGCTTTGAAATTGAACACCTCAACCAGTTCGATGTGCTATTGGCCATCACTGCCCGAGACCTGGATGCCTTCCGTGGATTAGGATATCAGAATGGAGGAGTTGTGGCACCCGTTGGCATAAATTTGGTCGATTACCCCCTTGATAATCAGGTTGTTAGTGGCCCAAACGACTTTTGTTTTATCGGTGCATTGGATTGGATGCCCAACCAGCATGGTGTGGTTTGGTTCTTAGAGAAAGTTTGGAAGAAAATGGTATCAAAGCATGAAAATATAAGGTTTCATATTGCTGGAAAAAATACTCCTGGTTGGCTACATGCCAAGGCAGGCAAATTGGCGACCGTGCATGGTGAAGTACCAGATGCTAAGGCATTTATCCTTCAGTTTCCAGTAATGGTAGCTCCGCTTTTCTCAGGGAGTGGTATAAAAATTAAAGTTTTAGAGGGAATGGCATTGGGCCGGGTTGTTATTACGACTTCCATCGGAGCAGAAGGCATACCCGCTGAGCCTGGCCGACACCTGTTAATTGCTGACTCAGCCGAGGAGTTTGAAAAACAAATGAACTGGTGCATGGGCAATCCTGTTTCAATGAAGGAAATGGGATTGGAGGCCCGGGAATTCATCCGAGAGCACTTTTCCAACTTGGAAATAGCTGGTAGAGTTTATGCTGCTTATGAAAAAGCCATAAGTCGTTGATAATCAAAATTTAACAAAAACAATTTCAAAATGAGAAAACTCACAATTTTGGTGGTGGTGATACTTTCTATTGGGTCACTTTCGAGCTGCGGCGATACAAACCCGGAAATTGGAAAGGAAGAATTGCTTCGAAATGAAGTGTTTGTAATCCACGATGAAGTGATGCCAAAGATGTCCGATATTGTTCGATTGAAGGGCGGCTTGATAGAGCTACAAACGGACTCGACAAATGATGCAGAAGTTAAAGCAGCTTTGACACAACTTGAAAAGGCGGAAGATGCGATGATGGGATGGATGAACAACTTCACAGGGCCAGAAAAGCTCCGTGAGTCGAAAAGCCACGAAGAAATCATGGCCTATCTCCAAAACGAAATGCTTGAAATCTCAAAGGTCAGGGATGTGATGAATAATAGCATTGGAGCGGCCGAAAGGATTCTTTCTGATGTAAAGCAATAGATTCTTTGCAGAAATTTGGAAACCTTTTAATTAAAAACGGGTTAACAAAATATTATTCTACGCCAATTGTATTAACTGCGCAAAATGGCTACCTTTGCGCCTCTTTTTAAAAAATGGTGAATGATGGGCTAAAATGGAAAAGCTTATGCTTCCAATTTTCAATTTCTAGCAGTCCAAATTTCATCATTCATCTTTCATTTTTACTATTTTAAACGCAATGGAAATTAGAAACATCGCCATTATCGCCCACGTTGACCACGGCAAAACGACCTTGGTAGACAAAATGTTGGTGGCTGGAAAGCTCTTCGGCGACCATGAAGCGCCCGGTGAACTCATCATGGACAACAACTACTTGGAGCGAGAGCGGGGTATCACCATTT